>DASYPG010000324.1:0-21117 GCA_036006885.1 Burkholderiales bacterium
CGATCTGGTGTGGCGGGCGCTCGAGATCCGGCCCGACTACGTCGATGCCCTCAATAATCTCGCCAACATCTACCAGCATCTGGGGAGCCCGGCGGAAGCTGCCAAGGCCTACGAAATGGCGCTGGCGCTGCGGCCCGATCATCAGCAGGCCCTGCGCAATCGCGCGATGGCGCTGCGCGAGGTGCAGCGCCTCGAGGCGCTGGCCGATGCGTACCGGCGGGCGATCGCCCGCGATGCGCTGGACGTCGAGAACTACTACTCGCTTGCCGCAGCGTACAAGGACATGGACCGCCTCGGCGACGCGGTCGAAACGTTGCGCCAGGCCCTCGCGATCAGGCCCGAGGCCGAGGGTTTTCGGCTCCTGGGCCAAGTCCTGCGCTGGCTGCGCTGCACTGACGAAGCGGCGGCGAACTACGAGGCGTGGCTGCGGATCGAGCCCGACAACCCGATCGCCAGGCACATGCTGGCCGCCTGCACGCAAACCGAGGTCCCGGCCCGCGCGAGCGACGCGTTCGTGATCACGATGTTCGACGGCCTGGCCGGCAGCTTCGACGAGGCTCTGCACAGGATCGAGTACCGCGCGCCCGCACTGGTGGGGCAGGCCGTGCAGCGCGCTGCTGGAGAGCCGCGCCAGGAGCTTGGCATCGCCGACGTTGGCTGCGGTACGGGACTGCTTGCGCCGTACCTGCGCCCTTACGCCCGACGCCTGGTGGGGGTCGATCTCTCGCCGAAGATGCTGGCGCAGGCGGCGAAGCGCGCCCTGTATGACGAGAGTGTCGTCGCGGAGCTTGGGTCATTCTTGCGCGCGTCGCAGGGAGGGTTCGACGTCGTCGCGTCGTCGGACACGCTGGTGTACTTCGGCGACCTGGGCGAGGTGCTCGCTGCGGCGCGCGAGTCGCTCCGGCCGGGCGGGATGCTCGTCTTTACGCTCGAGCACGAGGCGAACGAGGCGGAGACCCCGACCGGCTACCGCATTCATCCGCACGGCCGCTACAGCCACACCGAATCGTACGTGCGCAGGGCGCTAGCCGAAGCGGGCTTCGATCTGGTGGAGGTCGAAAAAGCGAACCTGCGCCGGGAAGGCGCCGCCTACGTCAACGGCCTGGTGGTCGCGGCGCGCGCCGCCACCGATCAGTAGCTGGCGCTGCCCGGGGTGCGCGGGAAGGGAATCGCGTCGCGCACGTTCGAGAGCCCGGTCACGTACGCGACGGTGCGCTCGAAGCCCAGGCCGAAGCCGGCGTGCGGCACGGTGCCGTAGCGGCGCAGGTCGCGGTACCAGCCGTAATGTTCTTTACCTAACCCGGTCTCTTCCATCCTTGCATCGAGGACTGCAAGGCGCTCCTCGCGCTGGCTGCCGCCGATGATCTCGCCGATGCCGAGCGCGAGCACGTCCATCGCGGCGACGGTGCGCCCGTCGTCGTTCACGCGCATGTAGAACGCCTTGATGCCCTTGGGGTAGTTCATCACGATCACCGGCTTCTTCGCGTGCTGCTCGGTGAGGTAGCGCTCGTGCTCGGACTGCAGGTCCATGCCCCATTTCACCGCGAACTCGAACTTCGCCTTGGCCCGCTCCAGGACCTTGATGGCCTCGTCGTAGTGCATGCGCACGAACTCCGAGTCGACGATGCCCTGCAGCTTCGCGATCACGCCCTTCTCGACGCGCTCCTCGAAGAAGGCCATGTCGTCGGGTCTTTCGCCGAGAAGGGCCTTGAAGACATATTTCAAAAGGGCTTCGGCGAGATCGGCATCCGCCGTGAGGTCGGCGAACGCGATCTCGGGCTCGATCATCCAGAACTCGGCGAGGTGGCGGCTGGTGTTCGAGTTCTCGGCGCGGAACGTGGGGCCGAAGGTGTAGACCTTGGAGAGCGCGAGGCAGTAGGCCTCGACGTTGAGCTGTCCGGAGACGGTGAGGAAGGTCTCGCGGCCGAAGAAGTCCTTGCTGTAGTCGACGCGGCCCTCCTGCGTGCGCGGCAGGTTGGCGAGGTCGAGCGTGGAGACGCGGAAAAGCGCTCCGGCCCCCTCGGCGTCGGAGGCGGTGATGATCGGCGTATTGACCCAGAAGAAGCCGTGCTCGTGGAAGAAGCGGTGGATCGCCTGGGCGATCGTGTGGCGTACGCGCGTCACCGCGCCGATCACGTTGGTGCGCGGGCGCAGGTGCGCCACCTCGCGCAGGAACTCGAAGCTGTGCGCCTTGGGCTGGATCGGGTACGAGTCCGGATCGTCGATCCATCCCACCACGCGGATCGCGGCGGCCTGCATCTCGAAGGGCTGGCCCTTGGCCGGGGAGGGCACGATGCTGCCGGTCGCCTCCACCGCGCAGCCCGCGGTCAGCTTCAGGACTTCGTCCGCATAGTTGGGTAGCGTGTTGGGCGCGACAACCTGGACCGGATGGAACGACGAGCCGTCGGACACGTTGACGAACGAGATCCCGGCCTTGGAGTCGCGGCGCGTGCGCACCCAGCCGCGGAGGGTGACCGGCGCGTCTTTCGGCGCGCGCCCGGCAAGCACGTCGGCGCAGGAACTCATGATCGCGATGATATAGAAATGATCATAAGAAAAGACCGGAATGTCCTTTGGAATGCCTGCCGCAGGCACGACGACTGCGTCCATCCAGCCATGGAGCTCGACCATGCGATTCGGGCAGAAATCGCGCGCGTGGCGGTGCGCCTGGGAGCCGGCGGTCCTGCGGCAGAACGGATTTCGCAGCTTTCACGCTCAGAGATCTACGGCACACTTGCGGCGCTTGGGGCCGATCGCCTTCTGCTCGCCGTGGTGGCGTCCTGGGGCCAGTCCATGGACGAGGCGGGAATTCTCGGATCCTTGAGAGCATGCATTGCGCAAGGCGATTTCAGGTTCTTTCGACTGCAGTCCTCACGCGGAGGCTTTATGGCAGCGATGGGGCGGCCCGTCAGAGTACTCTTCGTGTGCACCGGCAACATCTGCCGCTCGCCGACCGCGGAAGGCGTGCTGCGGCACCTGGCGAAGCAGGCCGGCGTCGAGGTTCACGTCGAGTCGGCGGGCACCGGCCACTGGCACGTGGGACGACCGCCCGACCAGCGTGCGCAGCGGCACGCGCACGGACGCGGGTACGACCTGAGCGCGCAGCGAGCGCGCCAGGTGACGCTGCGCGACTTCGAAGCGTTCGACCTCATCGTGGCGATGGACCGCGGCCATCTCGCGGCGCTGCAGGGTCTCTGCCCGCCCCAGCATCGCGCGAAGCTGAGGCTGCTCGTGCCCGAGCGCGACGTGCCCGACCCGTATTACGGAGGGGACCAGGGCTTCGAGCGGGTGCTCGACATGGTCGAGGCCGCCTGCGCCGGGCTGCTGCGCGAAATGACGGGCGCTACTTCCTAGTCGTCTCGACCTGCTGCAGCTCCTCTTCCTGCGGAGCGGACTTCGGCCGCTCGCGCCGCGGGCGGCCGAGCTGCTGAGGCTCCTCCGCCGGCGCCGCGAACGGCGTCTTGCTGCGGTCGGTTTCGATCATCACGAGGCCCGAGCTCTCGAGGAGCGCCTTCGAGTCGACCTTCGGCTCTTCGCGCCGCACGGGTTCTTCGCGCCGCACGGGCTCCTCGTGGCGCACCGGTTCCTCGGGGCGCATGACAGGTTCTTCCCGCGGCCGCACCGGCTCCTCCTGCCTCACCATGGGCTCTTCGCGTTGAACCGGTTCCGCGGTGCGGGTTTCCTCGGCGCGCAGCGCTTCTTCCAGGCGCTGCGCTTCGCGCCGCTGGTCCTCGCGGATCGCCTCATGGCGTGGCTGCTCGTGACGCGGTTGCTGGCCGCCGGGCGCTCCGGCGGCGCCGCCGTTTGCGGCAGGCTGCTCGTCCCGGCGCGGACGATCGCGGCGATGGCGCCGGCCGCCTCTGCGGTGCTCGTCGCCCTCACGCTCCGGCGGCCGCTGCTGCTGTTGCTCCGGCCTCGGTTGGTGCTCTGATCTCGGTTGCTGCTCCGCTCTCGGTTGCTGCTCTTGCCGGGGTTGCTGCTCTTGCCGGGGTTGCTGCTGCGGCCGCGGCTGCTGCTGCTGCCGCTGATCGGGTCTGCGATCGCCGCGGTCCGGCCGCTCCCCGCGGGGCTGGCCGTTGCGCCGCTGCTCGAGGCGCCCTTGCTGCTGGCGGTCGCGGTGCTCGTCGCGTGGCGGGCGTCCGTCGCGCCGGCCGTCGCGGCCGTCACGACGCTGCCCGTCCGGCCGCTGATCGCGCCGCGGTTCGCCGCGCCGCGGTTGCTGCTCGCGCCCCTGCCGCTGCTGCGCGGATTGCTGCGCGTTGGCCGCAGCAACGGGCGCCGCCGGCGTCGGCTGGGCCGGTGCGGGCGCCTTGAAGATGCTGAAAATCCGCGAGAACAGGCCCTCCGCTGCGGCGGCGGCGGGCTGCACCACTTGCTGCGATGCCTGCTGCGGCGCTGGCTGCGGCACAGGCTGGGCGGCGGGAGCCGCGGGGCGCGGCGCTCGCGGCTGGGACTCGTCCACCATCGGGGCCGGTTGAGCGGGCGTGATGGCCTTGACCACGGCTTCCTGGCGTTCGCGCTTGGCTTCCTCCTCGACACCCGGGGACTTCGGCTCCTCGGGGCGCTCGACCATCTCGTAGCTCGAGGGCACGTGCTCCATCTCGTTCAGCTCGTCGTGCTTCAGGCGCTGCACCTTGTAGTGCGGCGTCTCGAGGTGCGGGTTGGGCACCATGATGATGTTCACCTTGAGGCGGCCCTCGAGCTTCTGGATCTCGCTCCGCTTCTCGTTCAGCAGGAACGAGGCGACGTCGACCGGCACCTGCGCATGCACCGCGCCGGTGTTCTCCTTCATCGCCTCCTCCTGCATGATGCGCAGCACGTGCAGGGCGGTGGACTCGGTGCCGCGGATGAAACCGGTGCCGCTGCAGCGCGGGCAGTTGATGTGCGCGGTCTCCTCGAGGGAGGGCTGCAGCCGCTGGCGCGAGAGCTCCATCAGGCCGAAGCGCGAGATCTTGCCGATCTGCACCCGCGCCCGGTCGTAGCGCAGCGCCTCGCGCAGGCGGTTCTCGACCTCGCGCTGGTTGCGCTGCGACTCCATGTCGATGAAATCGATGACGATGAGGCCCCCCAGGTCACGCAGGCGGAGCTGGCGCGCGACCTCGTCGGCGGCTTCGAGGTTGGTGCGGTAGGCGGTCTCTTCGATGTCGCCTCCGCGCGTCGCGCGGGCCGAATTGACATCGATCGCCACCAGCGCCTCGGTGTGGTCGATGACGATCGCGCCTCCGGCGGGCAGGGCCACCCCGCGCGAGTAGGCGCTCTCGATCTGGTGCTCGATCTGGAAGCGCGAGAACAGCGGCACGTCGTCGCGGTAGAACTTCACCTTGTTGACGTTGCCCGGCATGACCGTCTGCATGAACGCCTTGGCCTGCTCGTAGATCTCCTCGGTATCGATCAGGATCTCGCCGATATCGGGCTGGAAATAGTCGCGGATCGCGCGGATCACCAGGCTCGACTCGAGGTAGATGAGGAAGGGCTTCTTCGACTGGTCCGTTGAAGCGCCTTCCACCGCGCCCCAGAGCTGCATCAGGTAGTTCATGTCCCAGGTGAGCTCCTCGAGCGAGCGGCCGATCGCGGCGGTGCGGGCGATGACGCTCATGCCGTCGGGCAGCTGGAGCTGGTCCAGGGTGTCGCGCAACTCGTTGCGGTCCTCGCCCTCGACGCGGCGGGAGACGCCGCCGCCGCGGGGGTTGTTGGGCATGAGGACGAGGTAGCGCCCGGCCAGGCTGATGAAGGTCGTGAGCGCCGCACCCTTGGTACCGCGCTCGTCCTTCTCGACCTGGACGATGATCTCCTGGCCCTCGCGCAGCGCGTCCTGGATGCGGGCGCGGCCTACGTCGATGCCTTCCTTGAAATAGCTGCGGCTGACTTCCTTGAAGGGCAAGAACCCGTGCCGCTCCTCGCCGTAGTCGATGAAGGCGGCCTCGAGGCTGGGCTCGATCCGGGTGATGATTCCTTTATAGATGTTGCTCTTGCGTTGTTCCCTCGAGGCCGACTCAATATCGAGGTCGACGAGCTTCTGCCCTTCGACGATCGCCACCCGCAACTCTTCCTGCTGGGTCGCGTTGAACAGCATGCGCTTCACTTGTTGTTCTCCTGCGCGCGCAGGAGCCCCCATGCCTGGTCGGTCCGTGCTCTCCTGAAAGGTGATGCGTCAAAAGAAGGAAAGGAGGGCGGCCCAGCTGCCGCGCGCGCTTCTAGTAGTATCGCTACTTCCGGTGAGCGAAATTAACCAGCGCTTCAGGTCCGGCTATGGCCGAACAGGGGGCGTATGGCAGGCGGAACCTCGTTTATCGCGCGCCGGGCATAACGGCCCGCTGCGCGCCCGGTTCACCTGTGCCCCGCAACTCGAAGCGACCCCGAGATAGTACGGAGAATGAATGACTTAAGCAAGGCTCGGGCGACGACGCTGGAAGTGGGCGAAGAGGCCGCGGCGCAGCGCATCGACAATTTCCTGCTGCGCCACCTGAAGGGCGTGCCGAAAAGCCACGTCTACCGCGTGCTGCGAAGCGGCGAGGTCAGGGTGAACAGCGGGCGTGTGAAGCCCGAATACCGCCTGCAGCCCGGCGACCGCGTGCGGGTGCCCCCGATTCGGGTTTCTCCACGACAAACTACAAACGCAAAGCCGGCGGAATTTCCCGTCGTGCACGAAGACGGGGCGCTCCTCGTCGTCGACAAGCCAGCCGGGGTGGCGGTGCACGGCGGCAGCGGCGTGAGCTACGGTGTGATCGAGTCCCTGCGTGCGTCCCGGCCGCAGGCGAAATACCTCGAGCTGGCCCACCGCCTGGACCGTGACACCTCCGGCCTGCTCATGGTGGCGCTAAAGCGCGGCGCGCTGGTGGAGTTGCACCGCATGCTGCGCGAGGGCGAGGTCGAGAAGGTCTATCTCGCCGTCGCGAAGGGCGCGTGGGAAGGGGGCCCGCGCGAGCTGCGCGAGTCGCTCCATAAGTATGTGGACGCCAAGGGCGAGCGCCGGGTCGCGGTGCGCGAAGGCGGCATGAAGGCCGTGACGCGGGTGCGGGTGCTGAAGAGCTCTGCTGATTTCAGCCTGCTCGAAGTCAGGCTCCTGACAGGTCGCACCCACCAGATCCGCGTGCACCTCGCGCACGCGGGCCATCCGGTGCTCGGCGACGGCAAGTACGGCGATTTCGCCCTCAATCACGCTCTCGAACGAGAGGGCGTGCGCCGCCTGTTCCTGCACGCAAGCCGTCTCGCTCTTCTCCATCCGGTCACCGGGGAGAAGCTCGAGCTGCGTTCGGCGTTGCCGGCGGACATCAAGCAGTTCGTCGACCAGCACCTGCAATGAAATACGGGCTGATCGTGTTCGACTGGGACGGTACGGTGATCGACTCGCCGGCCGCCATCGCGGAGTGCATGCAGGAGGCAAGCCGCGATCTCGGCCTGCCGGTGCCCGCGCCTGAGCGGGCGAGCCACGTCATCGGCCTCGGCCTGAACGACGCGATGAAGATCGTGGCGCCCGGCCTGCCGGGCGAGCGCTACCCGGAGTTCATCGCGGCCTACCGGCGCCACTTCCTGGCGCGCGAGGACAAGATGTGGCTTTTTGCCGGGATGGGGGCGCTGCTCGAGCGGCTTTCCCGGGAGAGATCGCTCGCCATCGCCACCGGCAAGAGCCGCAGGGGCCTCGAGCGCTCGCTCGAGGCAACGGGGGTGCGGCGGCTCTTCGCGGCGTCACGCTGCGCCGACGAGACCACGCCCAAGCCGCACCCCGCGATGCTCCTCGAGCTGATGCAGGCGCTGAACGCGGAGCCCGGCGGCGTGCTGATGATCGGAGACACGTCGCACGACATGGAAATGGCGCGCGCGGCCGGGGTCGACGGTCTGGCCGTAACCTACGGCGCTCACCCTGAGCACGAGCTGCGCTCCTGCGGGCCGCGCGACTGCGTCGCGAGCGTGGCGGACCTCGACCGATGGCTGAGCGAGAACGGCTGATCTGCGCCTCCGGCGCGCTCGACGACTCCGGCCGCGGGGTGCGCTTCGAGGTCGAATACTTCGGCGAGCCCGCGCCGGCGTTCGCGGTGCGCTACGCCGGCGAGGTGCACGCCTACCTCAACCGCTGCGCGCACGTCGCAATGGAGCTCGATTGGCAGGAAGCGGTATTTTTCGATGCCGCCGGACGTGATTTGCTATGCTCGACTCACGGTGCGACGTACGACGCGCGCAGCGGCCGCTGCCTGGGTGGCCCGTGCAGCGGCAGATCGCTGGTGAAGCTGCGGGTCGAGGAGCGCGACGGCCAGGTCTACTTCATGGGGTTCACGGATGACTGACGGCAATGGGCAGTGGGAACGCGAGCTCGTAGCGAGGCTCGCCACCGCGGCGCTGAAAGAGCAGCGGCGCGCGCGGCTCTGGGGCATCTTCTTCAAGCTGCTCACGTTCGCGTACGTGACGCTGATCCTCATCATGACGGTCGACTGGCAGGCGCGCACCGACCTCGCGGGCGGCAAGAAGCACACCGCGATGGTCGAGCTGAACGGGATCATCGCCCCCGGCGCGGACGCGAGCGCCGAGAGAATCATGACCGGGCTGCAGGCGGCGTTCAAGGACAAGAACACGCAGGGCGTGATCCTGCGCATCAACAGCCCCGGCGGCAGCCCGGTGCAGTCGCAGCTCATCTACGACGAGATGCGCAGGCTGCGCAAGAAGTACCCCGACGTCCCGCTCTACGCGGTGGTGGAGGACATCTGCGCCTCGGGCGGCTACTTCGTCGCCTCCGGCGCCGACCGCATCTACGTGGCCAAGGCGAGCATCGTCGGCTCGATCGGCGTGCTGATGAACGGCTTCGGCTTCACCGGCCTCATGGACAAGCTCGGCATCGACCGGCGCCTGATCACCGCCGGCGAGAACAAGGGCATGCTCGACCCGTTCTCTCCGGTCGACCAGAAGGACGTGCAGCACGCCAAGGTGCTGATCGCCGACGTGCACGAGCAATTCATCAGCGCGGTGCGCGAGGGCCGCGGCAAGCGGCTCAAGGAATCGCCCGATCTTTTCAGCGGCCTCATCTGGACCGGGCAGAAAAGCGTCGACCTCGGAATCGCCGACGCGATCGGCAGCCTCGAGTCGGTGGCGCGCGACGTGATCAAGGCCGAGGACATCGTCGACTACACGCAGAAGGAAGGCGTGGCCGAGAAGCTCGCGAAGCGCTTCGGCATGGGCGCGGCGAGCGCGGTGATGGAGTTCGTGATGCGCGCTTCACCCGCGGGGATGCGCTAGCAGAAGAAATACGGCCGGGCGCCGGCCGATTGTGATCTTGCCTTTGCGCCATTCGGCAACCCCCCGGGTGGAAATGCTTTCGGTCGGAAGCGTGAGATCCGCGGCGACGCAGAGCCGCGTCTGCGCGTGGCAGGCTTCAAGGAGCGCGGCGAGCAACGCGTCGCTGCGGTAGGGGGTCTCGATGAAGATCTCGGTCTCTTTTTCTTTCTTGGACCGGACTTCAAGCTCCCTGATTCGCCTTGCTCGCTCTCCGGGGTCTCGGGGGAGGTAGCCGCAGAACGCGAAGCGCTGTCCCTCGAGGCCGGAGGCCATCAGCGCGAGCGTGATGGAAGATGGACCCACGAGCGGTACCACGCGAAAGCCCTCGCGGTGCGCCGCCTCGATGAGCCTGGCGCCCGGGTCGGCGATCGCCGGGCAGCCGGCTTCGGAGAGCAGCCCGAGCGCGCGCCCCTCGCGCAGCGGTTGCAGCAGTGACTCGGGTTGTTCTCCGATCTCGTGAATCCGGACCTCCCGCAGCGCCAGTGGCATATTCACCTGGGACAGAAAGGCGCGCGCGCTCTTGGCGTTCTCGACTGCAAAGTCTTTCAAAGTGCGGACGGTGTCCAGGACGGCAGACGGCAAAACCTCTTGGGGCGCGCCGCCGAGCGGCGTCGGGATCGCGTAGAGGATCAAGCCGCGGGCGTCAAACGGCAGGCAGCCCGGCGCGCTCGAGGAGCTCGCAGAGCGCGATCAGCGGCAGCCCGATGAGCGAGGTCGGGTCGTCGGTCTCGATGCGCTCGATGAGCGCGATGCCGAGCCCCTCGGCCTTGGCGCTCGCCGCGCAGTCGTAGGGCTGCTCGCGCCGCAGGTACGCCTCGATGCGGCGCGCGTCGAGGGTACGGAAGAACACGCGGCACAGAACGACGCGCGATTCCACTTTCCTCACCCGCACGTCGAGCACGCTCACGGCGGTGTGGAAGTCCACGGCGTTGCCGCTCAGGCTGCGCAGCTGGCGCACCGCGCTCGTGTGATCGCCGGGCTTGCCGAAGCGCTCATGCCCCATCGCCGCGACCTGGTCCGAGCCGACGATCAGCGCGTCTGGGAACACGCGGTCGACCGCCTGGGCCTTGAGCGCGGAAAGGCGCCGCGCCGTGTCGGCCGGGCCTTCGCCGTGCAGGGCGCGCTCGTCGACCTTCGGCGCGACGGTCTCGAAGGCGAGCCCGAGCCGCTCGAGCAGCGCTTTGCGATAGATCGAGGTGGACGCGAGCACGAGCCGCCGCGGTTGCACCCTTATTGCGCCATCCATTTGTTTCAGCGCGTGTTTCCCAAAAAATGATATTATCCGCCCCCTTTATGCCGCAGCCGCAGCCGGTCATCGACGGTTTCGAGTTTGCGTCGGCCGGCGCAAGTCTCACGGGCGCGTTGTCGATCCACGATTTTCCCCGCCTGCGCGATATGCTGGCAAAGCACGAGGGATATGTCGCCTATGAAGTCGAGGGCATGCGCGACGAGCGCGGCCGTCCGGCGTTGCGGCTGAAGGTGCGCGGCAGGCTCGAGCTGCGCTGTCAGCGCTGCCTCGAGGCGCTGCCGTTCGAGATCGAAGCCGACGAGGTGCTGGTCCTCGCGGGCACGCAGGCAGAGATCGACGCCGAGCCGGCGGACGTGGACGCCGCGGACCGCGTGGTGGCGGCGAAGGAAATGCCGGTGCGCGAGCTGGTGGAGGATGAGCTCATCCTCGCGCTGCCGTACGCGCCGCGGCATGCGGACTGTAGCGCGCGCGCGTCAGCCGACGCCGCGGAGAAGACCTTGCCGTTCGCCAGCCTGCGCGGGCTGATGCGCGGCAAGCATTGAACGAGAAGAGGAGTTAGAACATGGCCGTCCATCAGAACAAGGTGTCGCCATCGCGGCGCAACATGCGCCGCTCACACGACAAGCTTTCCGTACCCGCGCTCGCGGTCGAGCCGACCACCGGTGAGCGGCACCTGCGCCACCACGTCAGCCCGACCGGGTTCTACCGCGGCAAGAAGGTCGTCAAAAACCGCGACGAGTAATCCCTGGTCACCGTTGCGGTCGATTGCATGGGGGGCGACCACGGCCCTCATGTGACGGTCCCGGCCGCGCTCGCATTCCAGGCGCGGCATCCCGACGTCGATGTGGTGCTCGTGGGGCAGCGGGAGCCGCTCGAGGGCGAGCTCCGGGCCCGGGGGGCGCGAGACGGCTCGCGCGTGCGCGTGCATCCTGCGTCCGAGGTGGTGGGGATGGACGAGCCGCCGGCGCAGGCGCTGCGCTACAAGAAGGATTCGTCGATGCGCGTGGCGGTGAACCTGGTGAAGGCCGGCGAAGCTCACGCCTGCGTGAGCGCGGGCAATACCGGCGCGCTCATGGCAATCTCGCGCTTCGTGCTCAAGACCATCGCCGGCATCGACCGGCCGGCCATCGCCACCGTGCTGCCCAACATGCAAGGCGGCTACACCTACGTCCTCGACCTCGGCGCGAACGTCGACTGCACGCCCGAGCAGCTGATGCAGTTCGGCGTCATGGGCGCGATGCTCGCCGCGGCGCTGGACCACAAGGAGCGCCCCTCGGTGGGTCTGCTCAACATCGGCGTCGAGGACATCAAGGGCAACGACACGGTGAAGCGCGCGGGCGAGCTGCTGCGCGAGAGCGGCCTCAACTTCTACGGCAACGTCGAGGGCGACGACATCTACAAGGGCACCACCGACGTCGTGGTATGCGACGGCTTCGTCGGCAACGTGCTGCTCAAGGCCTCCGAGGGCGTGGCCACCATGATCGTGGGATTCCTGCGCCAGGAGTTCACGCGCACGCCGTGGAACATGCTCGCGGCCTGGATGGCGAAGCCGGTGCGCAAGGCGCTGCGCGCGCGCATGGATCCGGGCAAGTACAACGGCGCGAGCCTGCTCGGGCTGAAGGGCATCGTGATCAAGAGCCACGGCGCGGCCGACGCATACGCGTTCGGCCAGGCGCTGGAGCGCGCGCTCGAGGAAGTGCGCAACACGGTGCCCGAACGCATCGCTTCGAGGATGGCGCAGATGCCGGCCGCGATGCCGGCGGGGGTGCAATGACCGTGCCAGCGAGAGTGCAATGACCGTGCCAGCGAGAGTGCAATGACCGTGCCCGCGAGAGTGCAATGACCTATAGCAGGATCGTCGGCACCGGCAGCTACCTGCCGCCACGCGTGATGGACAACGAGGAGTTCGCGCGCCGCCTCGAGACGAGCGACGCGTGGATCCGCGAGCGCACCGGCATCGCGCGCCGCCACATCGCGGACGAAGCTCAGAGCTCGAGCGATCTTGCGCTCGAGGCTTCGAAACGGGCGCTCGAGGCCGCCGGCGTCGCTGCTTCCGAGATTGATTTGATCGTCGTCGCGACCTCGACGCCCGACTACATCTTTCCGAGCACCGCGTGCCTGCTGCAGGCGAAGCTCGGCGTGAAGGGCTGCGCGGCGTTCGACCTGCAGGCGGTGTGCACCGGGTTCATTTACGCGCTTGCAACCGCTGATGGTTTCATAAAAAACCAGACCTCAAAAAGAGCTTTGGTGGTCGGGTCCGAGGTGTTCTCGCGCATCCTCGACTGGAACGACCGCGGCACCTGCGTCCTCTTCGGCGACGGCGCCGGTGCCGTGGTTTTGGTTTCTTCCGAAAAACCTGGAATTCATGCCAGCCGACTGCACGCCGACGGCGGCCAGGCCGGCATGCTCTCGGTGCCGGGCAACGTCTCGCGCGGCAAGGTCATCGGCTCGCCGTTCCTGCAGATGAACGGCCAGGGCGTGTTCAAGTTCGCGGTGCGGGTGCTCGACGAATCGGCGCGCGAGACCGTGGCCGCGGCGGGCATGCGGCTCGCGGACATCGACTGGCTGATCCCGCACCAGGCGAACGTGCGCATTCTCGAGGCGACCGCGCGCAAGCTCGAAATGCCGCGCGAGAAGCTCGTCGTGACGGTCGACCATCACGGCAACACCTCGGCGGCTTCGGTGCCGCTCGCGCTGGATGAATTCGTCAGGCAGGGAAGGATTCGCCCGGGCGACCGGCTCCTTCTCCAAGGTGTGGGCGGCGGCTTCACCTGGGGCTCCTCAGTGGTGACCCTGTGAAGCTCGCGATGGTGTTCCCGGGACAGGGCTCGCAGGCCGTCGGCATGCTCAAGGGTTACGAATCTCTTCCAGAAGTGGAAAAAGTAAGAGGCGAGGCTGCCGAGGTCCTCGGGGCTGATTTCATCCGGCTGCTCGACGAAGGCCCGGCGGAGAGCCTCAACCAGACGCTCAACACGCAGCCCGCGATGGTGACCGCGGGCTACGCCGCGTACCGGGCGTGGCGCGCGCTCGGCGGCGCGCAACCCGAAGTCGTTGCTGGACACAGCCTGGGCGAATACACGGCGCTCGTCGCCGCCGGCGCGATCGCGTTCAAGGACTGCCTGCCGCTGGTGCGCTTTCGCGCGCAATCGATGCAGGAGGCGGTGCCGGAGGGACGGGGCGCGATGGCGGCGGTCCTGATGCTCGACGACGAAAGCGTGCGCGCCGCGTGCGCGGAGGCGGGCGGCGAGGTGCAGGCGGTGAACTTCAACGCGCCCGGCCAGGTGGTGATCGCCGGCGACAAGGCGGCGGTCGAGCGCGCCATCGAAGCGTGCAAGGCGAAGGGCGCGAAGCGCGCGATGCCGCTGCCGGTGAGCGCGCCGTTTCACTCGACCCTGATGAGGCCGGCGGCGGAGAAGCTGAAAGGCTATCTCGCCAAGGTGGATTTTTCCACGCCGAAAATCGCGGTGGTGAACAACGTGGACGTCGTCATCGTGAGCGAGCCCGAGAAAATCAAGGACTCGCTCGTGAGGCAGGCGGCCTCGCCGGTGCGCTGGGTCGAGACGATCCAGAGGATGCGCGCGATGGGCGTGACCCACGTGGTGGAGTGCGGGCCGGGCAAGGTGCTCGCCGGCATGACCAAGCGCATCTGGCCGGAGGCGCAGTCGTTCTCGCTCGCCGACCGCGCCTCGCTCGAACAGGCCCTCAAATGCTAGAAAACAGAATCGCCCTGGTCACCGGGGCCTCGCGCGGCATCGGGTACGCCATCGCAGAGCAGCTCGCCAAGGACGGGGCGAAGGTGATCGGCACGTCGACCTCGGAGGAGGGCGCGAAGAAGGTGCCGGGAATCGGCGTCGTGCTGGATGTCCGCGATCCGGCGCAAACTGAATCCGTGATAAACGCGATCCAGAAGCAGCACGGCGATATCGCAATCCTGGTGAACAACGCCGGCATCACGCGCGACAACCTGGCGCTGCGCATGAAGGACGCCGAGTTCGACGAGGTGATCGACATCAACCTGCGCGCGGTGTTTCGCCTCTCGCGGGCGGTGATGCGCGGCATGATGAAGGCGCGCTGGGGCCGCATCATCAACGTCACCTCGGTGGTCGGCGCCTCGGGCAACGCCGGGCAGGCGAACTACGCCGCGGCCAAGGCCGCGGTAGTGGGAATGACCAAGTCGCTCGCCAGCGAGCTCGGCTCGCGCAACATCACGGCGAACTGCGTCGCGCCGGGCTTCATCGACACCGACATGACGCGCGCGCTGTCGGAAGAGCAGAAAAAGGCGCTGCTTGGGCAGATTCCGCTCGGCCGCCTCGGCGCGCCGCAGGACGTGGCGGCCGCGGTCGCCTACCTCGCATCGCCCGCCGCCGGCTACGTGACAGGCGCGGTCCTGCACGTCAACGGCGGTATGTATATGTCGTAAAATACGCCCCCTCTTGGGGAAGGAGCAGCGGATGGAAAACATCGAACAACGCGTCAAGAAGATCATCGCCGAGCAGCTCGGCGTCAACGAGGCCGAGATCAAGAACGACTCTTCGTTCGTCGACGACCTGGGCGCGGACTCGCTCGATACCGTGGAGCTCGTGATGGCGCTCGAGGAGGAGTTCGAGACCGAGATCCCCGACGAGGAAGCCGAGAAGATCAGCACCGTGCAGCTGGCGGTCGATTACATCAAGGCGCACTCGAAGGCCTAAGCGCAAGCCCTTCAGTGACGCGCCGCAGAGTCGTGGTAACCGGGCTGGGCATCATCAGCCCGCTCGGCAACACCGTTTCCGAAGCCTGGGACCGGGCGCTCGCTGGAAGCCCGGGCATCACGCGCATCACGCGCTTCGACCCTTCGCGCCTCGCGAGCCAGATCGCCGGCGAGGTGAAGGGCTTCGACGTCGCGCCCTACATGTCGCCGAAGGAAGCGCGGCGCATGGACATCTTCATCCAGTACGGCGTGGCAGCCGGGCTGCAGGCCTGGCGCGAGGCGGCGCTCGAGGTCACGCCGCAGAACGCGGAGCGCGTCGGCGTCAATTTCGGCTCGGGCATCGGCGGCCTGCCGCTGATCGAGTCGATGCACGACGAGCTGAAGGCGAACGGCCCGCGGCGCATCTCGCCCTTCTTCATCCCGGGCAGCATCATCAACATGACCGCGGGACTCTTGTCGATCGAGGTCGGGGCCAAGGGCCCGAACCTCGCCATGGTGACCGCGTGCACCACCTCGACTCACTGCATCGGCGAGGCGGCGAAGTCGATCCGCTACGGCGACGCCGACGTCATGATCGCGGGCGGTTCGGAGGCCACGGTCACCGAGCTCGCGATCGGCGGCTTCGCCTCGGCGCGCGCGCTCTCCACGCGCAACGACGACCCGGCGGGCGCGAGCAGGCCGTGGGACAAGGACCGCGACGGCTTCGTCCTCGGCGAGGGGGCCGGCGCGGTGGTGCTGGAGGAATACGAGCATGCGAAAGCGCGCGGCGCGAAGATCTACGGCGAGCTGGTGGGCTACGGCGTGTCGGCCGACGCGCACCACATGACCGCGCCGCCCGAGGACGGCGATGGTGGCTTCCGGGCGATGCGCAATGCGCTGAAAGATGCAAACCTGGAAAGTTCTTCCATTGATTACATCAACGCGCACGGGACGTCGACCCCGCTAGGCGATATCGCCGAGACGCTCGCGATCAAGAAGCTGCTCGGCGCGCGCGCCCCCAGGGTGGCGGTGAACTCCACCAAGTCCATGACCGGACACCTGCTCGGCGCGGCCGGCGCGGTGGAGGCGATCTTCAGCATCCTTGCGCTGCGCGACCAGGTATCGCCGCCCACGATCAACCTTCGCACCCCCGATCCGCAGTGCGACCTCGACTACGTGCCGAACGAAAAGCGCCGCATGCCGATCCGCGTCGCGCTTTCAAATTCCTTCGGTTTTGGCGGCACCAACGGCACGCTGATCTTCACGCTGCTTTGAACATCCGCAGACTGCGGCTCGAGCTGGCGCCGTCCGTCCCCCTGGCGATCGCGCTGATGGGCGCGCATGCCGCGGCCGCGGCTTGCCTGGGCGCGGTGCTTCCGGGCGCAGCGGGCCTGGGCGCGGCAGCGCTCGCGGTCCTTGCGGGCGCGGCGAGCGTGCGCAAGCACGCGCTGCTGCGCGGGGGCGCCGCGGTGCGCGGCCTGGAGCTCGGCGGCGACAAGCTCGAGGTGCGGCTCGCGAGCGGCGAGACCTTTCCCGCCGAGCTGGCCGGACGCCGCTACGTGGGCCGGCACATGGTGGTGCTGTGTCTTCGCCGCCCGGTGCGCCGCACCATCCTCGTCACCCGGGACATGGTCGGCGCGCAATTGTTCCGCCGGGCGCGGATCTGGGCGCTATGGGGAAAATTACCGGTCGTGGCAGTAAAGCAACTGTCCGCGTAGCCAACGACCCTACTGAGCGTCGAACTATTTCAAACGGCGTGTGTCTGTGGCACATAGACGTACAACATCGGACGCTGAGTCCGGGGGTGGGGAGCCCCGCCGGGTGCGGTTAGGCGCGATTCGTGTCTGACCGCGAGATCGACCGGCAGCTGGTGGAGCGGGCGCAGCGCGGCGACAAGCGCGCGTTCGAGCTGCTGGTGGAGAAGTACCAGCGCAAGCTGGCACGGCTGCTCTCGCGTTTCATCCGCGACTCGGCCGAGGTCGAAGACGTGACGCAGGAAGCGTTCATCAAGGCCTACCGTGCGCTCCCCGCGTTCCGGGGCGACAGCGCCTTTTATACTTGGCTCTATCGCATCGGAATCAACACGGCCAAGAACTACCTCATGGCGATGGGCCGCAGGGCGCCCACCTCCACCGAGGTCGAGGCCGAGGAGGCGGAGGGGTTCGAGGAAGGCGAGCAGCTGCGTGACATCAACACGCCCGAGAGCCTGCTGCTGTCCAACGAAATCGCGGAGACGGTGAACTCCACGATCGAACAGCTGCCTGAGGAATTGCGTACCGCGATCCAGCTGCGCGAGATCGAAGGGATGAGCTACGAGGACATCGCGCAGGTCATGAACTGCCCGATCGGCACCGTCCGGTCGCGCATCTTCAGGGCGCGCGAGGCGATCGCGGAGCGGCTGCGGCCGCTCCTGGGCACGCGGAAAGACAAGAGGTGGTAGGGGTATGAAAGACAGGATCTCGGTGTTGATGGACGGCGAGCTGGACGACAGGTCCGCGGCCCAGGTAATCGACGCGCTGGCCAAAGGAAGCGAAGCGGGGAGCCAAGCGGCGGGCGAAGCCCGCGACGCCTGGCGCACTTATCATCTCATCAGCGACGCGCTCGGCAAGAGCCGCATGCTCTCCGAGGGCTTCGGCGAGCGGGTCGCGGCCGCGCTCGCCGCCGAGCCCACCGTGCTCGCCCCCCGGCGCCGAGTCGGCGCGGGCGAGCCGCGGCGCTGGGTCGCGCTGGCCGCCGGCGTCGCCGCGGTTTCGCTCGTGGGCTGGCTCGGCTTCGCGCCCCAGCAAACGGTCGTCGCGCCCGTGGCCAAAGCCCCCACGCCGGTCGCTCCCAAGGAAGCGATGCCGGCGCTGGTGTCGCTGCCGAGCGGCACCGACGATTACCTGCTCGCCCACCAGGCGTTCTCGCCCCGGATGTCGCTCCAGGGCATGGCGCCCTACGTACGCACGGTATCCGAGCCGGGACACGGGACGCGCCGGTGAGGCCGCGGGCCCTCGGTGCGGCGCTCGTACTCGCCACATCGGTGGCGTACGCGCAGTCGCCCGACGCCCTGAGCTGGCTGCGCAAGATGCACCAGGCGACCCAGCGCCTCTCCTACGTCGGCACGTTCGTCTACCAGAACGCTGACCGCACCGAGACTTCCCGCATTACCCGCTACGCGGCCGGCGACATCGAGAAGCTCGAAGTGATGAACGGAGTGCCGCGCGAGATCGTGCGCAGCCGGGACACGGTGCGCTGCTACCTGCCCGACAGCCGGGTGGTCAAGGTCGACCGCCGCGTCGATCGCGACTTTCCCGCGATGCTCCCGGAGCAGATCACCGCCCTGGCGCGGCATTACGACATCAGCCTGGGCGAGACGCAGCGCATCGCCGGATTGGAGTGCCAGACCATCGTGCTGCAGCCCAAGGACAACCTGCGCTATGGCTACCGGCTTCACGCCGACGTCAGGAGCGGCATGCTCATGCGCGCCGATACCGTCGACGCCGCCGGACAGAACATCGAGACGTTGATGTTCACCCAGTTCACCCCCGGCAACGTCACCCGCGACATGGTGCGCCCCCGCCACGAGGGGAAGAACTGGCGCATCCAGGATGCCGGGGCCGCCCCGGCGCAGCTCGCCGGCTGGGGGCTCACGTCCGAGCTCCCGGGGTTCCACAAGGTCACCGAGCTCAGGCGCCGACTCGGCGAGTCCCGCGCCGCCGGGCAGATGGTGTTTTCCGACGGCCTCGCTGCCGTGTCGGTGTTCATCGAGCCCCTCGAGAACCGGCGCGAGCGGGCGGCGACGGGCCTTGCCCGCATGGGCGCCATCAATATCTATACTCGCGAAGTGGCAAACCACATGATTACGGTGGTCGGGGAGGCGCCGGCCGTCAGCGTGCAGCGAATCGCCGACGCGGTAGAGTTCCGCGGCCCGACGCAGTAAAAGGCGACGGATACTCAGGAGAACCTTATGCAGCAACTGGCAAGAGGGGTGGCCGCTCTGTGGCTGGCGGCGTTCAGCGCGACGGTGCTCGCGCAGGCGCGCGAGCTTCCCGACTTCACGCGGCTGGTGGAGGATCAGGGCGCCGCGGTGGTCAACATCAGCACCACCCAGGCGGTGCGCCGGGCCCAGGGCGGCGCGGCGCCGCAGGTCCCCGGCCCCGGCATGGACGACGAGGAGGTGCTCGAGTTCTTCCGCCGCTTCATCCCGCGCCAGCCCGCCCCCGGCCAGAGCCCCGGCCCGGGCGGCGGCGGTCCGGGACGCGAGAGCCGCTCTCTCGGCTCGGGCTTCATCATCAGCAACGACGGCTACATCCTCACCAACGCGCACGTGGTGGAGGGCGGCGACGAGATCAACGTCAAGCTCACCGACAAGCGCGAGTTCAAGGCGCGCGTGATCGGCGCCGACAAGCGCACCGACGTGGCGCTCATCAAGATCGACGGCACCGGCCTGCCGGTGGTGAAGTTCGGTGACCCGAACAAGCTTAAGGTCGGCGAATGGGTGGTCGCGATCGGCTCGCCCTTCGGCTTCGAGAACACCGTCACCGCCGGCATCGTCTCGGCGAAGGGGCGCTCGCTGCCGCAGGAGAATTTCGTCCCCTTCATCCAGACCGACGTCGCGATCAACCCGGGCAACTCGGGCGGGCCGCTCTTCAACATGCGCGGCGAGGTGATCGGCGTCAATTCGCAGATCTACAGCCGCACCGGCGGCTTCATGGGCCTGTCCTTCGCGATTCCCGCCGACGTCGCGCTCGACATCCAGAAGCAGCTGCGCGAGAAGGGCCGGGTCGCGCGCGGCCGCATCGGCGTGGTGATCCAGGAAGTGACGCGCGACCTCGCCACTTCCTTCGGCCTGGACAAGGCGCGCGGCGCGCTGGTCAACTCGGTCGAGAAGGGCAGCCCGGCCGACAAGGCCGGCGTCGAGGCGACCGACATCATCGTGGGCTACGACGGCAAGCCGGTCGAATCCTCGAGCGACCTGCCGCGCCTGGTCGGCTCGACGCGCCCGGGCCAGCAGGCCTCGCTCGAGGTGTGGCGCAAGGGCCAGACGAGGAAGCTCAACGTGACGGTAGGCGAGCTGCAGGAGGAGCGGGTCGCGGCGCGCGACACGCCCAAGCCCAAGCCGCAGGCCGAGGCCCCGGCGAACCGCCTCGGCATCGTGGTGAGCGAGCTCACCGCCGAGCAGAAGAGCCAGATGAAGCTGCAGAGCGGCCTCGTCGTCACCGACGTGCGGCCCGACGCCAAGGCCGAGGTGCGCAAGGGCGACGTGCTGGTCACGCTGGTGTACAAGGGCCAGCACGTCGAGCTGAAGAGCGTCGAGCAGTTCAACAAGCTCCTCGCCGGCATGGACAAGAACGCGGTGCTCACGCTGCAGGTGCGCCGCGGGGAAAGCGTGGCGTTTGTCACGGTCAGCGGATTGACCGATAAAGGCTGAACGCGCCGTCAGGCTGTACGGGCGCGCCTATTGCCATCTGTGCGAGGAGATGGCGCTCGCCCTGCGCCGGCTGGGCGTGGAGTTCGATGAAGTCGACGTCGATTCCGATCCGCGGCTCGACCAGCTCTACGGCGAGAACGTTCCGGTCCTGCTGAAGGACGGCGTCGAGCTTTGCCGGCACCGCCTTACCCCCGAGGCGATCGGCAAGCTAAGCTAAAATAGCAGGTTGAGGAGGGTGCCCACACCCCAGAGTGAAAAAGCGGCGGGCGCCCTCTTTCTTTATATGGCGCAAAGCCGCATCCGCAACTTCTCGATCATCGCGCACATCGACCACGGCAAGTCTACGCTCGCCGACCGGTTCATCCAGATGTGCGGCGGCCTCGCCGAGCGCGAGATGGCCGAGCAGGTGCTCGACTCGATGGACCTCGAGCGCGAGCGCGGCATCACCATCAAGGCGCAGACCGCGGCGCTCGAGTACAAGGCGAAGGACGGCGAAACCTACCTGCTGAATCTGATCGACAC
>DASYPG010000325.1:0-2925 GCA_036006885.1 Burkholderiales bacterium
CGAACATCGGGCAGGGCGCGGGGATGGCGATGGAGGACGCGGCCGTGCTCGCGGAGGAACTGGCGAGCGGCGCCGAAATCGAGCATGCTCTGGGGAATTACGCACGGCGGCGCAAGCCGCGCGTCGAGACGGTGGTGCGCATCTCGCGCGAGGTGGGCGAAGACGGGCAGCGCTGGTTCGCTCCCGCGTGCTGGCTGCGCGACCGCCGCATCGAGCGCGAGGGGCGCGACGTGGAGAAGGCGCAGGCCGAGCTCGCGCGGCTGCTTGCTTTTTAGGATGAAGCCATGGCCAAGATCCGACACATCGCAATCACCGCCGAAGATCCCTTTGCTACCGCTGAGCTCTTCAAGAACGCGCTCGGCCTCGAGGAGATCTCGCGCGGCGACAGCGAGCTCGCGCGCGAGGTGTACCTCACCGACGGCTACATCAACCTCGCGATCGTTTGCTGGAAGCGAACCAAGGAGACCCCCGATCCCTATCCCGACGGCTACGGCCTCGACCACTTCGGCGTTCACGTGGACGATCTCGAGGACGCCGAGGCGCGAGCTCGCAGGGCGGGCGCGGTGCCCCAGCCGCCGCCGCCGGTGGACCTCTCCAAGCTGAGCGGAAACACGATTTTCTTCGAGAAGAAGCTGAGCCTTGCCGGCGTCAAGTTCGACCTCTCGGGACACGGATGGCCGGTGAGCCCGGAAAAATAGCGCTCGAGGCCTCGGGGATCCGCAAAGGCTTCAGCAAGGATGGCCGCAGCCTGGCGGTGCTCGACGTAGAGCGCTTCACCGTGCTCGACGGCGAGTTCGTCACCGTCATCGGCCCGAGCGGCTGCGGCAAGAGCACGCTGCTCCACATCATGGGCGGCTTCATCGCGGCCGAGGCTGGCGCGATCGAGGTGCACGGCAGGCGCGTGAACGGGCCCGGCCCCGACCGCGGCATGATGTTCCAAGAGTTCGCCCTTTTCCCGTGGAAGACCGTCGCCGGCAACGTGGCGTGGGGGCTGGAAGCCCAAGGCGTTTCAAGAAGCAAGATCGAGGAAGCTGTAGAGAAACACCTCGAGATGATCGGTCTCACGGATTTCCGCAACCACTACCCGGCGGAGCTCTCCGGCGGCATGAAGCAGCGCGTGGCCCTTGCGCGGGTGCTTGCATTCGACCCCGAGGTGCTGCTGATGGACGAGCCCTTCGGCGCGCTCGACGCGCAGACGCGGGAGACCATGCAGGAGGAGCTGACGCGGCTCTGGGAGCGGACCGGCAAGACCATCGTCTTCGTCACCCACGACATCGACGAGGCGGTCTACCTCGGCGACCGGGTCGTCGTCCTGACTGCACGCCCCGGGCGCATCCGCGAGGAAGTGCGCATCGACCTGCCGCGGCCGCGCAGCCTGGAGATCAAGAAGTCCGCGCAGTGCCACGAGTACCGCAACCACATCTGGGACCTGATCCGCGCCGAGTCTAGGGGACCAGGGAAGTAGTCTGGTTGTCCAGCTGGGCTCGGCGGCGTAAGGTGCATGTGCGAAAGGAGTCCTGCATGATCGACCACGGTTTTGACGCCGCGCACTCCATCCTCCACCTGCGTCCCAAGGCAGCGCTGACCCGGGAAGACTTCGTGCAGATCGCGAAGACTGTGGATCCGCACATCGAGGAAAAAGGCGCGCTGGCGGGAATCATCATCGAGTTCAGCGCGTTCCCGGGCTGGGACAGCCTGGGCGCGATGGCGGCGCACCTGCGCTTTGTGCGCGATCACCACAAGCACGTGAAAAAGATCGCCGTGGTCACCGATGCCAAGCTCGGCGCGATCGCGGAGAAGCTCGCGTCGCACTTCGTGGCGGCGACGATCAAGCATTTTCCCGCCGGCCAGGCCGAGGCGGCGAGGAAATGGATCGCAGGCGGCTAGCGTTGATGCGTGTCTGGCTGACGGCGTTGCTGTTGCTCTGCGCGCTGGTCCTGCCCGGTGCATTCGCAGAGGAAGCCGCTCCCCCCGCTTACACCAGCGTTCGGGCGAGTCCCGACGGCATCGGCAAGGTCTATCTGGGTCGTGAGATCGCGCAAGTGATGACGTTTCACGGCGCGCCATGGCTGGAGCGCGCCGAGCGCATGGAGGAGGAACGGCCGGATCGGGTGCTCGCGACGCTCGACCTGAAACCCGGCATGACGGTGGCGGACGTGGGCGCGGGCAGCGGCTATTACTCCTGGCGCATCGCCGAGCGCGTGGGCGCGGGCGGCACCGTATACGCGGTCGACATCCAACCGGAAATGGTCAGGCTCCTGCAACAGCAGATGACCCAGCGCGGCGCCGCGAACGTGAAAGCGATACTGGGGACCAGCACCGATCCACGACTACCTGCGGCTACGCTCGATCTTGCTCTGATGGTGGACGTCTACCACGAGCTCGAATATCCGTACGAGATGCTCGCCTCGATTACACGGGCCCTCAAGCCCGGCGGCCGGCTGGTATTCGTCGAGTTCAAAGGAAACGATCCGACCGTGCCGATCAAGCCCTTGCACACCCTGACCGAAGCCCAGGTGCGCAAGGAAGCCGCCGTTCAACCACTGGAATGGGAGAAGACGGTCAGCAACCTGCCCTGGCAGCACGTCATTGTTTTTCGCAAACGATAGACCGGCCAGGCCCGAGGGTTTACTTCGTCTTTGCCTTGAGAGCCGCGACCTCGGCCTCGCTGCGCATCGTCATGACGCCCATCTGGCTCGTGCGGTAGACCGGCACCACCACGGATAGCTTGTCGCCGCGCTCGAGCAGCGCGATGTGGCGGATCTCCGTGCCGCGCACCGGCAGATCGAATATGGTCCATGCGTTGTTGCTCGGATCGAGCCTGACGATGCGGTCCGCGGTCCACAGGTTGCCCCAGACGTTGTGCTTGCCGTCGACCACGATGTGATACGCCTGCATCGCGGGATCGGGCAGCGGGACAATCGT
>DASYPG010000326.1:0-5780 GCA_036006885.1 Burkholderiales bacterium
CAATCTGGTCGTAGTTCTTCGCCTCCCCACCGTACTTCTTCGCCAAAATGTGCGTCATCGCCGCCGTCAGCGTCGTCTTGCCGTGATCCACGTGCCCAATCGTCCCAACGTTCACGTGCGGCTTGGTACGCTCGAATTTGCCTTTTGCCATCTCTTGTTCCTAGGTCTGCCTTTGGTGCCCATGACGCGGATTGAACGCGTGACCTCTCCCTTACCAAGGGAGTGCTCTACCACTGAGCTACATGGGCGAATACTGAAAAGTCCATCCGAATGCTAGGAAGTCCATCCTGGTGGTGGAGCGGGTGAAGGGAATCGAACCCTCGTCATAAGCTTGGAAGGCTTCTGCTCTACCATTGAGCTACACCCGCCTTCTAATCGATCCTCTGCAGTTCACTTCACCCGCGTACTCTTACTTACCGCCCCTCGCGCGCTCGCGCGCGATCCACTCTGCTGCCGCCTCGCGCGTGATCCACCATGCTGGCGCCCCTGAACGCTGGTGGAGGGGGTTGGATTCGAACCAACGTAGGCGCAAGGCCAACAGATTTACAGTCTGCCCCCTTTAGCCGCTCGGGCACCCCTCCGGCGGAACCCGAAATTATGCGAATTATCCGACGGTTGGTCAAGAAACCGGCGGAATTTCCTATGTCCTCCTATGTCCCGTAACGGACCGGCGAGCCGAGCGCCTGCAACGCCGCGAGCGCGCTGTAGCAGGCGAGCCAGGAGGTCTTCGGGTTCTCGGGTGCGGGAACGTTCTCCAGCCGCAGCGTGAAGCGCCCGGAGCGTCCCGAGACCCGGATGGTGTGGGTGTTGAGCGCGAGCGCCGGGTCGGCCACCACCTTGAGCCGCGTGCGGTCGGGCCCTATGCCGCCCAGCGCGAGGATCGCCGCGATGTTCACGTTCTGCGGGAAGTGCGGCACGCCCTCGCGCGCAGTGCCTTCGAACAACGTGAGCGGGCTCCGCAGATCGTCGAGCGCGAAGCCGCGGCTCTCGACGTAAGCGATTCCCTTCCACGCCACCGGCGGCTTGGCGACCTCGATCGAAGCTTCGTCGACACCGGCGAGACACGCGGTCTTGAGGGCGTCGAGGCCGCCGATGCCCCCCGACGGCACGAAGAGCAGCGCCCCGCTCCGGTGCGCCGCCGCTTCCGCGGCTTTGCGCAGCGCGTCGTCGATCAGCGCACCGGCAGAGAGCACGACCACGGCGATGCCGTTGTCCAGCAGCCCGACGAGGTGTTGCTTCACGGCCGCGTGCGAAGCCGCTTCAATCACGGCCTGCGGCTTTTCTGACGCCAGCGCGCCCGCATCCTCGACATATTTCACGGAAAACTCGCGCGCGAGCTCGCGTGCGCGCGTGGCACCGCCGGGACGGCCCATCAACGCCACGATCTCGAAGCGTCCTGGGTTGGCGCGGCGCGCGTGTTCGAGCACCAGCCGCGCGATAGTCCCTCCTCCGATCAGGGCAATGCGCATGATTTCCTTATCGTATTTCCGTATAGCAGTATCATTGCCGGCTGGGAGAGAACAATGCGCATCGCGATTCTAGAAGACGATCCCGACCAGCTGGCACTCCTGCGACGCTGGATCACCGACGACGGCCACGACGTGCACGCCTACGTGAGCGGGCGGGAGGCCATGAAGATGGCCGGCCGCGAGAGCTTCGACCTCTTCATGCTCGACTGGCAGGTCCCCGACGTGACCGGGGCCGAGGTGCTCATGTGGGTGCGCGCCAATGTATCGAGGAGCGTTCCGGTCCTCTTCGTCACGGTACGCGATTCCGAGCAGGATATCGTCTTTGCCCTGGAACATGGGGCGGATGACTACATGGTCAAGCCGGTGCGCCGGCAGGAGCTGCTCGCCCGTGTGCACGCTTTGCTGCGCCGCGCATATCCGAGCGAGGAGAAGAAGCTGCTGTCGTTCCCGCCGTTCGAGATCGACACCCAGCGCAACGAAGTCCGCAAGGAGGGCGCCAAACTGGATCTGACGCCCAAGGAATTCGAGCTCACGGTGACGCTGTTCCGCAACATCGGCCGGCTGATGTCGCGCGGCCATCTTCAGGAAACGGTCTGGGGAAGAAGCGGCGACCTCGCTACGCGCACCGTGGACACACACGTCAGCCAGGTCCGCAAGAAGCTCGACCTCCGCCCGGAGTCGGGGTACCGCGTAGTCCCAATTTACAACTACGGCTACCGCCTCGAGAAGATCACCCCCCCGTAGAAAAAATAAGGGCGACCCCGAAGGGGCCGCCCTTAGAGCTCCGGTGCCAGAGGAGGAGGAGGAGGCGACCGGTGCTGCAATGCAACAGTAGCAGCCTTTAACCGGAATAGCAAGACCGGCAATTCTCTTCAAAACACTTTTGCATAGAATGCAAAGGTGGCTGATTCTTTCAGCGAAATGGCGGTGTTCGCCAAGGTAGTCACCAGCGGAAGTCTGTCTGCCGCCGCGCGAGAACTCAGCCTGTCTCCAGCAATGGTGAGCCGCAGGCTCGCCGCCCTCGAAGCGCGCCTCGGGGTGCGGCTGGTGAACCGGACTACGCGCAGCCTTCACCTCACCGACGAAGGCGCGAGCTACTACGAGAGCTGCGCGCGTGTCCTTGCCGAGATCGAGCAGGCGAATGCCTCGGTCTCTGCGGGACGCCAGGAACCCAAGGGCACGCTGCGCGTCGCGCTGCCGGCGGCGTTCGGCAACCAGTATGTCGCGCCGCTCGTGCCGCAGTTCGCCGCGCTTTACCCTGCGGTGCAGCTGGCTCTAAGCCTCTCCGACCGCAGCGTCAATCTGGTGGAGGATGGCTTCGACCTCGCGATCCGGATCGCAGCGTTGGCCGACTCCTCCCTCGCGGCGCGCAAGCTCGCCCCCAATCGGCGTGTGGTCTGCGCGAGCCCGGAGTACCTGCGCCGCCACGGAACGCCGAGCGCTCCGGCCGAGCTCGCGCAGCACAACTGCCTGCTCGCATCGGACTTCGGAGCGACCTGGGACTACAAGGATGCCAGCGGGAAGCTCGGCTCGGTGCGGGTGAGCGGCCGTTATGTCTGCGACAACTGGGAGGTCTTGCGCGAATGGGCGCTCGCCGGGCTCGGCATCGCGCTCAAGTCGACCTGGGACGTGCGCCGCCACCTCTCGAGCGGCTCGCTGGTGTCGCTACTTCCGGGCTATAGCTTCGACAGCGATGTGGCAATTTACGCGGTCTATCCTCATCGGCGTCACCTACCGGCCAAGACGCGCGCCTTCATCGATTTTCTTGCAAGCTCGTTCGGCCCTGAACCTTTCTGGGACCGCGTGGTCGTCAAGCCGCGAATCAAAGGTCGATCCGGTTCAGCCCCATAATGGACCCTGCTGCATGAACGCCCCCGCCGATCTCGCGCGGTTCAGCCTCGACGACAAGTACACCGTCGAACGCGGCCGCGTGTTTCTCACCGGAACGCAGGCGCTCATTCGCCTGCTGATGCTGCAGCGCACGCGCGACGCGATGGCGGGCCTGAATACCGCCGGCTTCGTCTCGGGCTATCGCGGCTCGCCGCTGGGTGGGCTCGACCAGGCGCTGTGGCGCGCGCAGAAGCACCTCGAGAGCCACCACGTCCGGTTCCAGCCCGGCGTCAACGAGGATCTCGCCGCGGCCGCGATCTGGGGCACGCAGCAGGTGACGATGTTCCCGAAGGCGAAATACGACGGTGTCTTCGGCATGTGGTACGGCAAGGGCCCCGGAGTGGACCGCTGCGGCGACGTCTTCAAGCACGCCAATGCCGCCGGCACTTCGAAGCACGGCGGCGTGCTGGTGCTCGCGGGCGACGATCACGCCGCGAAGTCCTCCACGCTGCCGCACCAGTCGGAGCACATCTTCAAGGCCTGCCTCATCCCGCACCTCAACCCGGCGAGCGTGCAGGATTATCTCGACCTCGGCTTGCACGGCTACGCGATGAGCCGCTATTCCGGCTGCTGGATCGCATTCAAGTGCGTGACCGACGTGGTCGAATCCGGCGCTTCGGTGCTGGTGGACCCAGACAGAATCAACATAAGAATCCCGACCGATTTCGTTGCGCCCGCCGACGGGCTCAACATCCGCTGGCCCGACGGCATCCTCGAGCAGGAAACGCGCATCCTCGACTGGAAGGTCTACGCGGCGCTCGCCTATGCGCGCGCCAACGGCCTGGACAAGGTAATCTTCGATTCGCCTAAGGCGCGCCTGGGCATCATCACCGCCGGCAAGTCCTACGGCGACGTGATGCAGGCGCTCGCGGACCTGGGAATCGACGCGCAAACCGCGAGGGACATCGGGCTGCGCGTCTACAAGGTGGCGATGACCTGGCCGCTCGAGCCGCTGGGCGCGCGGCGCTTCGCCGAGGGGCTCGAGGAAGTCCTGGTGGTGGAAGAGAAGCGCCAGCTGATCGAGTACCAGATCAAGGAGGAGCTCTACAACTGGAAGGAAGGCGTGCGTGCGCCGCGCGTCGTGGGCAAGTTCGACGACAGCGGCGAATGGAGCCGCAGCGGCGGCAAGCCTGCGGGCACGTGGCTCCTTCCTGCGCACTACGAGCATTCCCCGGCGATGGTCGCGCGCGCCATTGCGCAGCGCCTCGAGAAGCTCGGAATGACCGGCTCCCTCGGCTCCCAGTTCAAGGAGCGGCTCGCTTTCCTGGATTTCAAAGAAAAATTGTTGAGTAAACCGAGAGTGACCGCGGTGCGCCAGCCCTACTTCTGCTCGGGCTGCCCGCACAACACATCCACCCGGGTGCCGGAGGGCAGCCGCGCCACCGCCGGCATCGGCTGCCACTTCATGGCGGTGTGGATGGACCGCAACACCGCCACGTTCACGCACATGGGCGCCGAAGGCGCGCCCTGGATCGGGCAGGCGCCGTTCACCGACGAGAAGCACATCTTCGCCAACCTCGGCGACGGCACCTACTTCCATTCCGGCCTGCTCGCGATCCGCGCCGCGGTCGCGGCCAAGGTCAACATGACCTACAAGATCCTGTACAACGATGCGGTCGCGATGACCGGCGGCCAGCGCCACGACGGTCCGCTCGACCCCGCGATAATCTCGCGGCAGATCGCCGCCGAAGGGGTGAAGCCGATCGTCGTGGTCACCGACGAGCCCGAGAAGTACCCGCGCGGCACTAGTTGGGCGCCGGGCGTCACGATCCGTCACCGCGACGAGCTTGATGCCGTTCAAAGAGAATTACGTGAAATCCAGGGCGTGTCGGCGCTGATCTACGACCAGACCTGCGCGTCGGAGAAGCGCCGCCGCCGCAAGCGCAACGAGTATCCCGACCCCGCCAAGCGCGCCGTGATCAACGAGATGGTGTGCGAGGGTTGCGGCGACTGCAGCGTGAAGTCGAACTGCCTCTCGGTCGAGCCGCTCGAGACCGAGTACGGACGCAAGCGAACCATCAACCAGTCCTCGTGCAACAAGGACTACTCCTGCCTGAAGGGCTTCTGCCCGAGCTTCGTCACGGTCGAGGGCGGGCGGTTGAAGAAGGGCAAGTCGGCCGCGAAGGGCAACGAGGAATTTCCGCCCATCGAGGAGCCGGCGCTTCCCGCACTGGAAAATGCCTATGGAATTCTCGTCACGGGCATCGGCGGCACGGGCGTGATCACCATCGGCCAGATCATCGGCGTGGCGGCTCACCTCGAAGGCAAGGGCGTAAGCGTCCTCGACATGTCGGGACTCGCGCAGAAGTACGGCGCGGTGATGTCGCACGTGCAGATCGGGGCGCATCCGCAGGACCTCCATGCCACGCGCCTCGATACCGGCGGCGCACACCTCGTCCTCGGCTGCGACCTCGTGGTGAC
>DASYPG010000327.1:0-6931 GCA_036006885.1 Burkholderiales bacterium
TCCGCTCCCGACGGCTACAACCTGGTGATGGGGCACGCGGGTCCGTTCGTGAGCGCCGTGTCGCTCTATTCCAAGACCCTGCCCTACGACCCGCTCAAGGACTTCGCGCCGATCTCGATGGTCGCGACCGGGGTGACCGTGCTCGTGGTGCATCCGTCAGTGCCGGTCTCGAGCGCGAAGGAATTCATCGCCTACGTGAAGCAGAAGGGTGAAATCCCCTACGCTTCCGCCGGCAACGGCACGATCAGCCATCTGACCGGTGAGCTGCTGAAGAAGGTCGCCGGGATCGAGATGCAGCACATCCCGTACAAGAGCGCGGGCAACGCGCTCACCGCTCTGCTCTCGGGAGAAGTGCCGGTGTCGTTCCTGTCGCCGCTCACCGCGCACGCGCAGCTGAAGTCCGGCAAGGTGCGCGCCCTCGCCGTATCGAGCACCACGCGCTTTCCCGGCGCCCCGGACATCCCGAGCGCGGCCGAGGCCGGCATCCCGAGGATGGAGGCGAAGCTCTGGTTCGGCTTGTTCGCGCCGGCCGGCATGCCGAAGCCGCTCGTCGCGAAAATGAACAACGACATCGTATCCATCCTGCGCGCCCCTGAAACGCAGGAGACCTTTCTTAAGCAGGGCGTCGCTTCCTCTCCATCTACCCCCGAGGAGCTCGCCGACTGGGTGCGCGCCGAACTCGCGCGCTGGACCCCGATCATCCAGGCCGCCGCCATCAAGGCCGACTGATGAAGTACCGCAAGCTCGGCGCACACGGTCCGACGGTCTCGGCGATCGGCCTGGGCGCGGGGAGCGCCACCACGCATTTCGGCGAGCGCGATGGCGAGGTGCAGATCGAGACCATGCGGCGCGCGCTCGATCTCGGCGTCACGTTTTTCGACACCGCGGACCGCTATATGAAGGGCCGCCACGAGCACTTGCTCGGGCGCGCGCTCAAGGGCCGCCGCGACCAGGTCATCCTCGCTTCGAAATTCGGCAACTTCGACCTGCCGGGCGGACGCAAGGGCTACAACGGCAAGCCGGAGTACGTGCCGCAGGCCTGCGCGGCGAGCTTGACGAACCTCGGCGTCGACTGCATCGACCTCTACTACCTGCACCGCATCGATCCCGAGGTTCCGATCGAGGATACGGTCGGCGCGATGGCTAGGCTGGTGCGCGAGGGCAAGGTGCGCTGGCTGGGCCTGTCCGAGGCGGGACCCGGCTCGCTCGAGCGCGCTTGCAAGGTGCATCCGATCGCCGCGCTGCAGACCGAGTACTCGCTCTGGGCGCGCGACGTCGAGGACGCGATCCTGCCCGCGTGCCGCCGCCTCGGCATCGGCTTCGCGCCGTATGCGCCGCTCGGCCGCGGGCTCCTCACCGGCAACGTGCGTACGCTCGACGATATCGCACCGCACGACCTGCGACGCCTGCAGCCGCGCTTCCAGCCCGGCAACCTCGAGCGCAACCTGGAGCTCCTCAAGCCGCTCGAAGCGATCGCCACCGCGCACCGCGCGACCAAGGCGCAGATCGCGCTCGCCTGGCTCCTTGCCCAGGGCGAGGACATCGTTCCCATTCCGGGCACCAAGCAGCAGAAGTGGCTGGAGCAGAACATCACCTCCTTGAATATCAATTTGGACCAAACTCAATTGCACGTTTTGGCTGATACGTTCAAACCCGGCGCACGCGCCGGCGAGCGCTACACCCCCGGATACTTCACCACCCTCGGAGCCTGAGCATGTCCGCAGTCCTGCAAGTGAAGAAAGACCCCCGCGTCGAAGCCGCGATCTCGCACTGGGCGCCGCGGTTCGTCGCGAACGGCGTACCGCTGTCCGACTTCGAGGAAGTCACGGCGAGCTGCGAGCGCTGGGAGGACTGGTGCCGGCTGTGGTCCGAGCGTGCCTCGATCCACGAGGAGTTGGGCGCCGCCGCGTTGGCCCAGGGTAACAACTTGTCCGCGGCAAACCATTACACCCGCGCCGCGGTCTGCTACCACTTCGGCAAGTTCCTCTTCGTGATCGACTTGGCGCAGATGAAGCAGGCGCACATGAAAGCGGTCGAGTGCCGCAACCGCGCGCTGCCGCACCTCGCGCCTCCAGGCGAGCGCGTGGCCATTCCCTATGAAGGGAAGCAGCTGTACGGCAACCTGCGCCGGCCCGCGGGCGGCGCGAAGGCACCCGTCGTGGTGATGTGCATGGGGCTCGACTCGACGAAGGAGGAGATGAACGACTACGAGGAGCGCTTTCTCGCGCGCGGCCTCGCCACGCTCGCCTTCGACGGCCCCGGCCAGGGCGAGGCCGAATACGACTTCGCCATCTGCCCCGAGTACGAGAAGCCGGTGAAGGCGGTGTTCGACTGGCTGGAGACGCGGCGCGACGTCGACCCGAAGCGCGCCGGGATCTGGGGCGTGTCGCTCGGCGGCTATTACGCCCCGCGCGCCGCGGCGTTCGAGCGCCGGGCCAAGGCCTGCGTGGCGCTCTCGGGGCCCTACGCCCGCTCCGACAGCTTCGAGGGCCGGCCCTCGATCAACGTCGAGACCTTCCGCGTGCGGTCCAAGAGCGCGACGCTCGAAGAAGCGGGCAAGGTGGCGCTGCGCATGTCGCTCAAGGGGGTGGCGAAGAACATCACCTGCCCGATCTACATCGTCGCCGGCACCCGCGACCGCCTCACGCCGCACACCGAGGCCGAGAAGCTCGCCGCCGAAGTCTCGGGTCCCTGCGTGCTATCGGTGATCGAGGGCGGCAACCACGTGGTGAACAACCTCTGGTATCGCTACCGCGACCAGACCGCCGACTGGATGGCGGACCGGCTCAAAGGATAAACGCGACTCCGCTGCGCTCGCAGATCGAGCGCAGCTTCTCGAGCAGCGCTGCCGGCAGCGGGATGCCCTCGCGTAGCCGCCGCTCGCGCGCGGCGGCCTCGGGGTCGCCCGGGACCAGCACCGGCTGGGCAGGGTCGACCGAAGCCGTCCCATGCAGCACGTCGATCACGGCGTCGAGGTCCTCCTCGAACGCGCCTTCGGGCCGGAACGCCTTCGGGTCGATGGCGAGGAAGAAGTGGCCGAGCCGGTCGGGATCCGAGGGCTTCTGCGTCTTCACGCGGATCGGGGAGAACGAAGCGCCGGAGAGCGTGCCGCCGAGGATGTGCACCATGAGCGCGAGGCCATAGCCTTTATGGCTCGACATTTCCGGCGTTCCGCCGAGCGGGGTTTGACCCCCACCTTTCTTCTTGCTGTAAACAATCTCCAGTGCCTCGGCCGGCTCCGTAATGGTTTGGCCCTGCCCGTCCAGCACCCATCCGGCCGGCAGCCGCTTGCCGTTGAGTTCGTACACCTTGATCTTGTTGTTCGCGACACTTGAAGTGGCCATGTCGAGAAGGAACGCCCGGTTACGCCGCGCCGGCGCGGCAAAGGCGATCGGGTTGGTGCCAAGCACCGGCACGGCGGCGCGCGTGGGGACCACGGCGATCGAGCGCGTCGCGCTGGTCACCATGCCGACCAGTCCCTCTTTCGAAGCAAGCGCAGCGTAGTAGCCCGCGGCGCCGAAGTGGTGGGAGTTGAACACGCTCGCCACGCCGACGCCCATCGTCTTCGCCTTCTCCATGGCGAGCTTCATGCCCATCACCGCCGCGGGATGCCCGAGCCCGGCGTCGGCGTCGACTAGCGCGGTCACGGCCGTTTCCTTCACGATGTGGGGGCGGGCCGTGAGATTCAGCTTGCCCTTCGACTTGGAATTCTCGTAGTCCATCAGCATGGAGACGCCGTGCGAATCCACGCCGGCGAGGTCGGTCTCGACCATCACCTCCGCCGTGGTGCGCACGATCTCCCGGTCCATGCCCCACGACTCGAGGATCGACACGATCTGCTCGCGCACGCGCGCGGCGGCGCAGAGCCTCGGCGCGCTCATTCTTCCACCCGAATCCCGGCCGCCTTGATGACCTCGGCCCATTGTGCCGACTCGGCGCGCATCGCCGCGCCGAATTCCTCGGCGGAGTTGCCCACCACGTCGGCGCCGAGATCGGCGATCTTCTTCTGCAGATCCTCCTGCTTCAGGATTTTCAGGACGTCACCGCTCAATTGAACCAGAACCTGCTTCGGCGTCGCCGCGGGCGCGAGCAGGCCGAACCAGTTGGCGAGCGCGTAGCCGGGAAGGCCGGATTCAGCGATCGTCGGCACTTCGGGTAGAAGCGCTGTCCGCCTGGGTCCGAGCACTGCGAGCGCCTTCAGCCGCCCTGCCCTGATGTGCGGCAGCGACTGCACCAGGCTGTCCATCGTCAGCATGACCCGGCCGCCGATGAGATCGTTGAAGCTCGGGCCGCTGCCTTTGTAGGGCACGTGCTGCAAATCGACGCCGGCGCGCCGTTTGAAGAGCTCCATCGCGAGGTGCGGCGCGCCGCCCGGCCCGGAGGAGCTGTAGGCGATCTCGCCGGGGCGTTTCTTCGCCAGCTCGATCAGCTCCTGCACGCCCTTCGCCGGAAGCGCCGGATTGGCGAGGAAAACGAAATGCACGTCGACCACCTTGGTGATCGGCGCGAACGCGCGCAGCGGGTCCACCGTCATCTTCGGATAGAGATGCTGGTTGGCCGTCATGTTGCCCATCGTGGCCATGAACAGCGTGTGGCCGTCGGCTTCGGCGCGCGCCGCCGCCTCGGTGCCGACCGTGCCGCTCGCGCCAGCCCGGTTCTCCACGATCACGGCCTGGCCCCACGCCTCGCCGAGGCGCGACGCGAGCAGCCGCGCGACGATATCGGTCCCGCCGCCGGGCGGGAACGCGACGATGATCTTCACGGGCTTGGTTGGGAAGGCGAACGCTGCGTTCCACACCGTGAGGATCACAAGCAGAAGAACGCTTTTCATGAGTGCGAAAAACGGGCTCATGTGAATTAGACTAACCGCGCCACGGCCCGGAACGCAAAGCCGGTTCGAAACCCGGAGGAAAACACGATGCGCAAGCTGCTCGGGATCCTGCTCGTTCTCTTCGCCTCCGTGGTGCTCGGAGCGGACGAATACCCCTCGCGCACGGTGCGGGTAATCGTGCCGTTCGCACCCGGCGGGGGCACCGACATCGTGGCGCGCATCCTCGGCCGGGAGCTCTCGCAGAAGCTCGGCCAGAGCTTCGTGATCGAGAACCGGCCGGCGGGCTCGGGCATCGTCGGCGCCGACCTCGTCGCCAAGGCGCCCGCGGACGGCTACACCCTGCTCTTCGCGTTCTCGTCGCTTTCGAGCAGCGCGAAGCTCTTCAGCCACCTGCCGTACGACCCGATCCGGGATTTCGCGCCGGTCGCGCTCGCCACGACCTCGCCGCTCCTCGCGGTGGTGCCGGCATCGCTGCCGGCGAAGAACGTCGGCGAATTCATCGCGCACGCCAAGGCCCACCCCGGAAAGCTGAACTACGGCTCCTCCGGCCCCGGCAGCTCACCGCATCTGGCGACCGAGCTCCTCCTCTCGATGACGGGCATGCAGATGACGCACATCGCCTACAAGGGCATCGCCCCGGCCATCACCGCGCTCCTCGCCGACGAGGTGCAGTTCTCGCTCGTCCCCATCGCGGTGGGTATGCCGCACGTGAAGTCAGGCAAACTGCGCGGGCTGGGCGTCGCGGGCTTGAGCCGCTCGAGCGCTGTCCCCGAGCTGCCGACGATCGCCGAGTCGGGCGTGCCCGGCTTCGAGGTGATCGGCTGGTGGGGCGTGCTCGCGCCCGCGAAAACCCCGCGCACCGCCGTCGGTCTCCTGAACCGAGAGCTGCGCGCCGCGCTCGAGGTGCCCGACGTGCGGCGCACGCTGCTCGATCAGGGCATGGACCCCGCGGGCGGTACGCCCGAGCAGTTCGGTGCGCTCATCAAGGCCGACATGGACAAGTGGGGCGAGATCGGACGCCGGCTCGGCGTGAAGCTGGACTAAGCCGCAAGCGGCGCGCCAGTTTAGGGTGCCTCTGCATAGATAGCGTTAACCGCGGCGACGATCCGCAGCGGCTGCGCCCAATCCGGGTATTTCGCGCGGAACTCCACCCGCAGCACATCGGACGCTTCGCCAGCGGACTTCCCCGCGCGCTTGAGCTCGGCCACGCGTTGCTGCAGGCCTTTCATGTAGTCGCGGTACTTCCCGATGATGGAGGCATCGGCGAGCGGACCGTGCGCGGGCACGAGGCGCTGCGCGCGGAAAGCGTCGAGCGCCTCGAGGCTCTTCAGCCACGTATCCGAGCGCGACTGCGGCGTGGCGAAAGCCGGGAAGACACCGCTCATCGCGAGATCGCCCGGAAAAAGCACGCGGTCCTCTTCGACGAAGAACACGGTGTCGCCCCTGGTGTGCCCGGGGCCGAGCCTCAGCATCCGCACGCGCACGCCGCCGAGGTCGAGCGTCTTCTCGGTATCGAAAAGCTCGTCCGGTTTGCGAAAGGAGGTGATTCCCTGCAGCACCTCGGCGACCACCGGAGAACGGCTGGAAAAGATCTTCACCCACTCCATGCCCATCTCGTCGACGTCCTGTTGCTGCGCCCTCGCCCGGATGAGCTTCGCCGTCGGCGGCAGGCCGGCCTCGCCCGTGGTGTGTTCGGGATGGAAATGCGTGTTCACGAGGTAGAGCTCGCTGTTGCGGCTCACCTTGGCCGTTTCGCGCGCCACGGCCTCGCCGCTGCGCACGCCCATGCCCGGGTCGACGATCAGCGTCGCCCGCTTGCCGACCACGATGCCCACGTTCGGCACCATCGGCACCAGCTCGTCGGGAATCGCGAACACGTGCTCGGAGATCTTGACGGTGGTGCCTTCCTTCACGACCGGCAGCGTCTGCGCGATGCCGTAGCCAGGTAAGAGAAAGGAAAGAAACAGAACGTTAAACAACTTCATTTTTCCTCACTCCGGTTGAATGCCGATGTCCTGAATTATCCTGCGGAACCTCGGGATGTCGCGCCGCACGAGCTCGCGCGGCTCGCCAAGGCGAAGCCCGGCGCGATCAACTACG
>DASYPG010000328.1:0-5125 GCA_036006885.1 Burkholderiales bacterium
CGCAGGGACGGCTCAGGGGCAGGGCGCTGATCTATTACCTCGAGGATTCCGGCGTCTTCAACGAGCGCATGGAGCTGCGCTTCGACCCGAGCGGCATGGTGACCATCGTCGCCGGCACGCATTCGCACGGCCAGGGTCATGCCACGACCTACGCGCAGCTCGCCGCGGAGTGGCTCGGGGTGCCGTTCGAGAATATCCGCCTGGTGCAGGGGGACACCGACGCCGTCCCGTTCGGCCGCGGCACCTACGCTTCGCGCAGCGCCATGCTCGGCAGCTCGGCCCTGAGGGGCGCGGCCGACGCCATCATCGAGAAGGGCAAGCTGATGGCGGCGCACCTTCTCGAGGCCTCCTCGAAGGACATCGAGTTCCAGGCGGGCAAATTCACGGTCGTGGGCACCGACCGCGCGATTCCCATGACCGACGTCGCCAAGGCGTTCTTCCGGCCGGCAGGCCCGACGACCAAATTCGGCACCGGGCTCGACGCGAGCGGCTCGTCGAACGTGCCGCCGACCTTTCCCAACGGCTACCACGCCTGCGAGCTCGAGATCGACCCGGAGACCGGAGAAGTCTTCATCGATCGTTACGCCGTGGTGGACGATGTCGGGCGCGTGATCAATCCGATGATCTGCCATGGCCAGATCGAGGGCGCCCTCGCACAGGGCATCGGGCAGGCGCTCATGGAGCACGTCGTCTTCGACCGCGAGTCGGGGCAGGTCCTCTCGGGAAGCTTCATGGACTATGCGATGCCGCGCGCTTCCGATCTGCCGCCGCACTACGAGCTCGATTTCATCGACGTGCCGGCGAAGACCAACCCGATCGGGGTGAAGGGCGTGGGCGAGGCGGGCTGCGTCGGCGCGCCACCCGCGGTGATGAACGCCGTGCTCGACGCGCTCAGGCCGCTCGGGGTGCGGCACCTCGACATGCCGGCGACGCCGCACCGCGTGTGGCAGGCGATTCAAGCCGCGAAATGACCCTCGAGCTCTACCACAGCGTGAACTCCGTTTGCGCGCAGAAGGTGCGCGTGGCGCTGGCCGAAAAGCGGCTGGAATACAAGAGCCACCTGATGACGCTGCGGGGCGACCAGTTCGACCCGGCGTACATGAAACTCAATCCGAACGGCGTGGTGCCGACGCTCCTCCATGACGGCCGCACGGTGATCGAGTCGTCGGTGATCCTTTACTACCTGGACGAGATGTTTCCGAGCCCCGCGCTCATGCCGCGCGATCCGCTCGCGCGTGCGCAGGTGCGGATGGTGAACAAGCTGATCGACGAGTACGTGCACAACTCTTGCACCATCCTGACGTTCGCCACCGCCTTCCGGCCGTGGTTCGCCGGCCTCACCGGCGAAGAGATCGACCAGAGGCTCGCCAAGTCGCCCCTCAAGAAGCGCACCGAATACAAGCGCGACGTGGTCCTCCACGGCCTCGAGTCGAAGTTCGCGCGCGAAGCGCTCGAGCACCACGCCAAGCTCCTCAAGCTGATCGATGCGGCCGGCGGCGGCTGGCTCGCCGGCCCCGAGTTCTCGCTGGCCGACATCGCAGCCGTGCCCTATGTGCTGCGCCTGGACCTCCTGCGGCTGGCCCGGCTCTGGGATGCGCATCCCGGCGTCGCGGCGTGGTACAAACGGGTCCTGGCCCGGCCTTCGGTGAAGCAGGAGATCGTCGACCGGATGACGCCCGAGGATCATGCGCCGTTCAAGAAGCTGCACGAGCAGCCCGACCCGTGGCCGACGGTGGCTGCAATGATTTCCTGAGGAGGAAGCAGCATGATGAGAACGCTTCTGGCAGTCGCGGTCGTGTCGTTCGCGACGGCCGCATGGGCCCAAAACTATCCGAACCGCCCGGTGCGCGTCGTGGTGGCGGCGGCGACCGGCGGCCCGGACATCGTGGCGCGGGTGGTCTCGGCGCAGCTCCAGACGCAGCTCGGGCAGCCTTTCGTCGTCGAGAACCGTCCCGGCGCGAACGGCATCGTCGGCGCCGACGTCGTCGCCAAAGCTCCGCCCGACGGCTATACCTTGCTGGTGTACTCCTCCGGATTCGTAATCAACCCGTTCATCCACAAGTCCCTGCCCTACGACACGGAGAAGGATTTCACCCCGGTCACAAACCTCGTGAGCAACGGCGGGCTGTTCCTCGCGGTAAATCCCTCGGTGCCGGCAAAGACGCTGCAGGAGTTCATCGCGCTCGCGCGCAAGCCCGACTCCAAGCTCGCCTACAGCACGCCGGGCGTGGGCAACACGTGGCACCTCGCGATGGAGGTCTTCAAGAAAGAAACCGGCACGCACATGACGCACGTTCCGTACAAGGGCGGTGGGCCGGCCGCCGCGGCGCTCGTCGCGGGCGAAGTGCAGGCCATGTTCACGTCGCCGGCGCCGATCATGCCGCATTACAAGAACGGCCGTGTGCGCGTGCTCGCATACACCGGCGCCACGCGCCATCCCGCGGCACCGGAGGTGCCGACGACCGCCGAAGCCGGGTTGCCTCAGTACAGGCACGACGGCGGCTGGTTCGCGATGTTCGCTCCCGCCAACACGCCGATGGACATCGTCGAGAAGCTGTATCGCGAAGTGCGAACCGCGATGCAAAACGCGGGCGTGCGCGAGAGGCTCGTTGCGCTCGGCGTGGAGCCGGTGGCCGACACGCCGGCCGAGTTCAAGAAGTTCGTCGCGGCCGAGCTGCGCGCGTACGCTGAGCAGGTGCGCCTCGCCGGGGTCACGCCGGAATAGCGGACACAGCGCGCATGCCGCAGGTCGACACCAACGGCATCAAGATCGAATACCGCTTCGACGGGAAAGAGGGCGCACCCTACATCACCTTCGTCACCGGCATCGCCAACGACCTCACCATGTGGGACGCGCAGGTCGCGGCGCTCGGCAAGGATTACCGCACGCTGCGCTACGACCTCCGCGGCCATGGCGACACCCAGGCGACCGAGGGCGACTACAGCATGGAGCTCCTGGTGCGCGACCTCGCCGGGCTGCTGAGCGAGCTCAACATCCAGAAGAGCCATCTCGTCGGCCTGGGCCTGGGCGGCGCTATCGTCCAGGCCTTTGCCATCGACAATCCACAGCGGGTCAACACGCTCATGCCCTGCTGCTGCCGCGCGAAGATGGTGCCGGAGTTTGCGGCGATGTGGCACAAGCTGCGCGAAGCGGTGGCGAACGAGGGCGTAGAAGTTATCGTCGAACCGACTGTGCAGCGCTGGTTCTCCGACGAGTTCAAGGCAGCGAACCCGAAAGTGCTGCAGGACATCGGCAACATGATCCGGGCCACCACCACGCACGGCTACCTCGGCGTCACCGCGGCCTTCCTCGGCCTGAACCTCGAGGACAAGCTGCCGCAGATCAAGGCGCCGACGCTGTATCTCTCCGGCGCGGAAGACAAGCTCGGCGGTCCGCCGGCCCTCATGGCCGAGCTCGCGAAGAAGGTGCCCGGCGCGCAGCACCGCTCGGTGCCGAAGGCCGCGCACATCGCCAACATCCAGAACCCGGCGGGCTTCAACAAGGAAGTCGGCGACTTCCTCAAGCGGCAGATATAAGGTCGATGAAATCACTGTTCGGGTTGTGCGGTCTTTTGTTTGCCGCTTTCGCGCTGGGCCAGCAGTACCCAAGCAAGCCGCTGCGCTGGATCGTGCCCACCGGTCCGGGAAGCGCGGTCGACGTCACCGCGCGGCGCATCGCGCCGAAGCTCTCCGAAACGCTCGGCCAGCCGGTGATCGTCGAGAATCGTCCGGGCGCGAACAGCATGATCGGCGCGCGGGAAGCGGCGCGCGCGGCTCCCGACGGCCACACCCTGTTTCAGGGTGTGGTGAACAACGCGCTCAACGACCTCGTCACGCCCGACGCGTGCTGCATCCTGAACGAGAAGCTGGTCGCCGTGACGCGGCTCATCTCGACGCCGCTCGTGATGGTGGTGCATCCATCGGTGCCGGCGAATTCGGTCAAGGAATACGTGGCGCTGGCCAAGTCGCGGCCCAATCAGCTCACCTACGCGTCGGGTGGCACCGGCGCCATCACCCAGATGGTGGGCGAGCTTCTCAAGTCGACCACCGCCATCCAGGTGCGCGAGGTGCCGTACAAGGCCATCGGCGCCGAGCTGCCGGACCTCACCGGCGGACACGTCAGCACGGCGTTCCTCGCCTCGGTGGTGATCCGCGATCACATCCGCTCGGGAAAGCTTCGCGGCCTCGCCGTGGCCGGGCCGGAGCGCGTGAGCATCATCCCGGATGTTCCGACCATGGCCGAGGCGGGCTTTCCGGCGATCGAGGGTATCGGCTGGAACGGCATCTTCGTGCCGGCCGGCACGCCGCGCCCGGTCGTCGATCGCCTCCAGCAGGACATTGCCCGCGTCCTGCGGACGAAGGAAATGCAGGACGACGCCGTGACGATGGGGTCGCAGACCGGCGGCGAGCGCCCCGAGGAGTTCGCGGCCTACGTGCGCTCCGAGATCCAGAAGTGGGGCAAGGTCATCAAGGACGCCAACATCAAGGTGGAGTAGGGGGTTTCGATGAAGACCTTTTTCGCACTCTTAGGGTTGATCTTTGCAACTTCCCTATGGGGCCAATCGTGGCCGACCAGGCCCGTGCGGGTGATCGTCAACGTCGCGCCGGGCGGCGTCGCCGACGTGACCGCGCGCGTGCTCGGCGCGCGCCTCACGGAGACGCTCGGCCAGGCTTTCGTGGTCGAGAACCGCGCCGGCGGCGACGGCTACATCGGGTTCGAGGCGGTGGGCCGTGCCGACCCCGACGGCTACACCATGCTCTATTCGCCCGGCTCGAGCATGATGATCGCGCCGCACATCGTGAACCGCGCGGACCTCGATCCCACCAAGGTCCTTACGCCGGTCGTTCCCACGGGGCGCGTATCGCTTTACGTGCTCACGCATCCCAATCTGCCGGTGTCGAACTTCAAGGAGTTCCTCGCCTACGCGCGGGCCCATCCCGGAAAGCTCAACTACGGCTCGCCCGGCAACGGCACCTCGCCGCACATCGCGACCGAGGTGTTCAACCGCGAGGCGAAGGTGAAGATGAACCACATTCCCTACAAGGGCGCCGGCCCCGCGCTCAAGGATCTCCTGGGCGGCGTGATCGACCTCGCCTTCGACCCGGGCGTGGGCATCGCGCAGGC
>DASYPG010000329.1:0-3064 GCA_036006885.1 Burkholderiales bacterium
CCACGCTCGACCATACCCCGTCGATGACCGCGGTCTTGGCGTGCATCAGCGCTTCGTGCCATTCATAGATGCGCACGCCCGCGTCGAGGAGGTCGGCGTAGTGCGAGCGTCCGGCGTACACCGGCGCCCAGAAATCGCTGAAGCCCGGCAGCACGATCTCGACGTCGACGCCCCGGCGCGCGGCGTCGATCAGGACCTGCGTGGTTTGCGGATCGGGCACGAAGTAGCCGAAGGTGAGCCAGACCCGGCTGCGGGCGCGGCTGATCCTGCCGAGGAGCTCGCTGTACATCTCGCTCTCGCCGCGGTCGGGATCGCCGCGCACGACCCGGGCCACGATGCTGCCGCGCGCCTCGGGCGGCGGGAAAAAGCGCGCCTCGCGCCATGGCCCGCAGTCCTGGAGCGCCCAATCGTCGAGGAAGATGCGCTGGAGCTGCGCCACCACCGGCCCTTCGACCCTGACCTGGGTGTCGCGCCAGCCTTTTTTCTTGTCCTCCTCCTGGTCCTGGCTGGCGCGCGCGCGGCGCGACGACGACGAATAGCTCTCGCTGATGTTGATGCCGCCGGTGAACGCAACTTTGCCGTCGACCACGGTGATCTTGCGGTGGTTGCGGTGGTTGACGGTCTCGACGCGCTGGACCGGATTGAATTCGCACACGGCGACGCCGGCGTCGCGCAGCCCCTGGAAGTAGGCCTTCGGCGTGCCGATCGAGCCGACGCTGTCGTACATCAGGTGCACCTTGACGCCGCCCTTGACCTTTTCGGCGAGCAGCGCCGCGAGCTTCTGGCCGACCTCGCCGCCATCGAGGATGTAGGTATGGATGTTGATGTGGTCGCGCGCGGCGGCCATCGCCTCGAACATCGCCCGGTGCGTGCGCGGACCGTCGACCAGGAGGCGCGCCTGGTTGCCGCCGACGAAGGGATTCTCGGAAGGCGCGCGCTGCGCCGTCGAACCAGCGTTCGGTGGCGGCAGCGCGCATCCCGTGAGGGCCGCCAGCACCGCCGTGAAGACTGCGCCGACGGCGAAGCGGCAGAACACCTTACCGCTTGAGTCGAATGTCGTTCTTGACCGAGCGGACGCCTTGCACCTTCTTCGCCGCCGACACCGCGCGGGTGACCTGGTCGTCCGAGTCGACAAACCCGGTGAGCTGGACGACGCCGCGGTAGGTCTCGACGTTGACCGACGCCGCGGTCCTTGCCCCGGCGTCGGTCGCGATGGCGCTCTTCACCTTGGCGGTGAGGCCAGCGTCATCGGTGAATTCGCCGGTGCTGCGGCGGCTGTCGCGGTCCTCCGAGGACGCGCACGCGCCGAGCCCGGCAACCGCCGCAGCGGCCAGTCCCGCGGCCAGCAACCTGCGCCTGGAAAGTTCCATGGGATCGCGCCTTACATCCGCGCGTTGGATTCCCAGTCGTTCACCTGGCGCTCCGCCTCGTCCTTGGTGATGCCGTAGCGCTCCTGGATCTTGCCCACCAGCTGGTCGCGCTTGCCGGCCATCTGGTCGAACTCGTCGTCGGTGAGCTTGCCCCACTTCTCCTTCAGGTTACCCTTGAGCTGCTTCCAGTTCCCTTGGATGCGATCCCAGTTCATGCGAGTGTCTCCGTAATATGTTGAGAAGGACGACGCTTCGCAGTTGCAATCCGCGTGCCGCCTGCACTTTCTGCCCTACAGGGTCGCTTCTTACATGCCGGCCGGCTGCGCCAGCCGCGCCACCGTCGCGAGCAGCATGACAGGCTCGACCGGCTTGGCGAGCTGCGCGTCGTAGCCTGCGGCCACCGCGCGCATGCCGTCTTCCGCTTCGCCGCGCGCGGTGAGCGCCGCGGCGCGCAGGCAGCCGCCGCGCTCGGCGGGCAGCGCGCGCAGCGCCCGGATCAGGAAATAGCCGTCGCCGCCGTGCATGTGCACGTCCGAAAGGAGCACGTCGGGCCGGAAGGCACCGAGCGCATCGAGCGCCTCGGAGCTGCTCGCGGCGCCCTTGGTCTGGGCGCCGGCGATGTCCAGCATATGAGCCATGCTCTTGCGCGCGGCCGGGTCCTCGTCGACGATGAGCACGCGCACGCCGGTGAGGAGCGGCGCGCCGTACGCTCCGTACTCGCGCGCCGGTCGCCCGGCCGCGACGCTCGAGAGCTCGAGCAGGCTGGAAATGATCCGGTCCTGCGCGCGCGCGTTGTGCTCGATCGCGTCGAGCGCCCGCGCCGGCTCGCTCGCCGCGGCGACCTGCGCCCGCAGATGCGCGGCCCAGGTGGCGATGGCCCGCACGGGCGACTGCAGGTCGGCGAGCACGCCCGCGAGGAAGTCGTCCTTGACCCGGCTCGCCTCCTCGGTCGCGATGCGGAGCTTCCGCTCCCGCTCGAGCGAGCGTGCAAGCTCGTGCTCCGCGCGCTTGCGCTCGTCGATGTCGATACAGCTCCCGACGAAGCCGATGAACACGCGGTCGGTGGAATAGCGCGGCCGGCCCCGGTCGAGCACCCAGCGGAACTCGCCGTCGCGGCGGCGCAGCCGGTACTCGAGCTCGAACGCCTCGCGCGCGTCGAACGACCGCACGAACGTGTCCAGCCAGCGCGCGAGGTCCTCCGGATGGACGCTGCGCGACCATCCGTCGCCGAGCGCCTCCTCGGCCTTCGCCCCGGTGAACTCCAGCCATTGGCGCGACAGGTATTCGCACGACATGTCCGGCCGCGCGCGCCACAGCATGACCGGCAGCGGCTCGGCGGAGTTCTCGATGAAGGATTCGCGCAGCATGTCGAAGGGCTACGCTGCAGGGCTCGTGCCCGCCACGGCTTGTAGCGGAATCTCTACGCCGGTGCTGCGGCGCGAAGGCGACGTTTCTACACGCCGCCTCCTGCTTTACCAGGCACCCGTTCCGGCATGCTGTTTGCTCATACGCCTTCAGCTTCACCCCACAAATCCGAGGAGTCAGGCCATGCTTAGCTGGGCGCTCGCATTTTTCATCATTGCCATCATCGCCGCAGTTTTCGGCTTTACCGGCATCGCGGCCGGCGCGGCGGAAATCGCGAAGATCCTGTTCGTCGTGTTCGTAGTGCTGTTCCTGGTATCGCTGGTCGCGGG
>DASYPG010000330.1:0-2148 GCA_036006885.1 Burkholderiales bacterium
GCCAGACCATATGGCTTGCCGGTGACCGGCGAAATGACGCGGCTCATGGCTTGCGCCTGCGTCGGGCAAAAGGGCGCTCGACCTCCAGGAGAGCGATCTTCTCGTGCAGCAGATCGCGCACGATCAGCGCCGCCCCCAGTCGCGCCTTCAGCCGGTCGCTCTCCAGCTCTTCGCCCGTGGCGGCACGGCTCGTCAGGGCGGCTTCACCGGCGGCCAGGAAGGCGTCGTGCCAGCCGGTGAGCGTCGCCGCCGTGACACCCAGCTCGCGCGAGACGGTTTCCAGGCCTTCCCCGCGCAACAGCCGCAGCACCGCCGCAGTCTTGCGCTGTCGCGACATCCTGCCACCAGGGCCGAGCGCCGCTACGCCAGACTCTTGCGGTCGCTCCGCGTCGCCCGGCCGCCCTCCAACGACGTTCACTTGATTGTCCATGACACACCCCTCGTGCGGAAATCGTCCGCTTGCGAAGTGTCCCAATCAACCGTGTGTCGGTAGCGCGTGAAGATGTCCGCGTATCATAGCGCGTCAAATGTCCGCTGCTGTTGTTGCTGGGCCTGTGGGGTTGTGGGGAACGCGCAGCGTTGTCCACAAGTCCATCAGGCCGGCGCCGCCGAGCGGAGTTAAGCAGCGCGCGAGACATCGATCGGCTTTCCGTCCGGGTCGAACCGCGCGAGGCAGCTCGGGCCATCGAAGATGGCAAGCCGGCCATCGGGATATTGGTGCACCCGCACGGTGGCCCGGACATAGTGATGGCGATGGCGCTGCGGCGGTATCTGCAACGCGAGCCGGTTCCAGTTGACGCAGTTGTCGCGCCCCACCTGGCGGCTCTCCTGAATGCACAGGATGTCGTCGAGCGGCCTGCCGGCATAAGGGATGAACGCCGAGCCCTCCTCGGCCGCCGGCACCGCGAAGCGGGCGTTGTAGTCGGGCACGAACTGCTCCTTCAGATAGCGGTTGGCGGCCTCGACCGTGGCGATCTCCGCGAGCCGCAGCTCGGGTGGCAGGCGGCTCTGCAAGGTGCCGAACACCCGCTCCATGCGGCCGCGCGCCTCGGGCGAATAGGACGGGATGTGGGTGATGCCGAGTTGCGCCAAGGCGCGCCCGACCTGCGTCGGTTTCGATTTGTCGACCTTGCCGCCGGCTTTCGGCGTATGGAAATAGTGCGATCCGCGATCGGTATAGAAGGCCCGGAACAGGCCGTGCGCGGCGATCGTCTCGACGAGCCCGAGAAAGCTCGAGGCGGTTCCTTCCTCCTCGACCAGGATGGCCGAGTAGATCGCCCCCGTCGCATCGTCGAGCGTGACGACGAGGTCGAGCTCATGGTCGAGCGCGCCGATCCAGCGATGGGTGGAGCCGTCCTGAAAGAGCAGCATGCCGGGCAATGGCCGACGCTCGCGCTTCTTGCGGTGGGTGCCGCCGCGCCGCTTCTGCGGGCGCACCAGGCCGGCCCCGTGCAGCGCCAGCCGCGTCACCGTGTACGAGAGCTTGTAGTTGTGCCGCTTTACCAGCTGCTCGTGGAAATGCTTCACCGTGAAGTCGCGGTAGCGCTCCTGGTAGAGGATCTGCATCCGGGTCAGCTCGGCCAACGGCGCCCGCCGCGGCGACACCTTGCCCAGCCGCCGGTCGCGCAGCCCCTCCGGCCCGTCCTCCTCGTAGCGCAACAGCAACCGGCGGAAATGCCGCCCCGACATGCCCAAAATCTCGCCCGCCTCCTCAGCCGTCAGCCGCCGCTTGCGGTAACGCTCCAGCGCCTCTTCGAACCTAAGCACAAATACCTCCCATAACGCGCTCGCCCGCCGCATCGCCCCCTCCAGAACAGGAGGCGAACCTGGCGGACAACTCACGCGCTACGAAGGCGGACAACTGACCCGTCACCGACACATCTGTAGCAAAGCGCTTGCACGGTCTGCCGCATGCGGCTAACTTTCGCCGATGAGCGATGTCAGGGCGGTCCCCCGCCCCCGCTGCGCAGCACTACGATTTTGGTACCGCCGGTACAGGACGGCGGCCTAGGAGCGCACGAGCGCGTTTTTCCAGAAGCCGCCCACCGAGGCGGCTTTTTTGTTTCACTCTCCCAGTGATCCGAATGTCGTCAAAGGTGGAGCGGCCTCCAACCGCGGAGGTTATACATGCGTGATCTCATTTCACTC
>DASYPG010000331.1:0-6604 GCA_036006885.1 Burkholderiales bacterium
CGGCTGCAGCTCGGCGAGTGGCTCTATTGGCGCCGGCAGGCCGAGACGCGCGCAAGAAAAGCGGGCCTTTCGACCCGCTCGCCGGCGCACGCGCGATCCAAGACCCGCTAGTTCCCTAGGACAACGTCGCGAAGAACTCGAGGATCTCGCGCGCGAGCAGCTCGGGCTGCTCTAGCGCCGCGAAATGGCCGCCACGCGGCATCGCTGTCCAGCGCCGGATGTCTGTGTACGTGCGCGCCGCGAGCGAGCGCGGCGGCCGCAGGATCTCCTTTGGAAAGTCTGCGTAGCCGGTGGGGACGTCGACCGTTTTGCCTTCCGGGATTGGCCACGGGCCGTGCATGCGCGCGTAGTAGGGCCAGAAAGACGAGCCGATCGCGCCGCTGAACCAGTAGAGCGAAACGTTGGCGAGAAGATCGTCGCGGCTCACGGCGTTCTCGATCACGCCGCCGCAGTCGCTCCACTTCCAGAACTTTTCCGCGATCCAGGCCGCGAGCCCCGCCGGGGAATCGGCGAGTGCATAGGCGAGGGTCTGCGGCTTGGTTCCCTGGATCCACTGGTAGCCGGTCTCTTCCTTGAGCCAATGGGCGAGCTGCGCCAGGTAGGAAGCCTCTGCTTCATTCTCGGAAGGAATCTTGGGGTCACGGCGAACGGCCAGCAGGTTGAGGTGGATGCCGATCAGCTTCTCCGGGTGGCGCCAGCCGAGCACCGAGCTCACGAACGCGCCCCAGTCGCCGCCCTGCGCGGCAAATCGCTGGTAGCCGAGCACGTCGGTCATCAGCTCGGCGAAGAGGTCTGCGATCTCCTCGACCGCGAAGCGCTTCTGCCCCGGGCGAAACGAGAGCGTGTAGCCGGGGAGCGAGGGCGCGACCACCGTGAAGCGCTCGGTCAGGAGCGGAATCAGGCGGCGGAACTCGACGATCGAGCCGGGCCAGCCGTGCGACAGGAGCAGCGGGATCGGCCGCGGCCCCCGCCCCGGCTCGTGGATGAAGTGCAACTCGATGCCGCCGAGCGGCACGGTGAACTGGCGCAAGCCGTTCAGGCTCGCCTCCTGCGCACGCCAGTCGAAGCGGGTGCGCCAGTAGGCGACGAGGTCCTCCATGTAAGCGCGGCTGGTGCCGCTCGCCCAGGGCGCGAGCGGCGGCTCGTCCGGAAGACGGGTGCGTGCAAGCCGCCCGCGCAGGTCCTCTAGCGCGGCGTCGGGGATGTTCAGGCGAAACGGCACGGGTTCCCGCCTCATCTCTGCCTTAGTATGTTCCAAAGGAGGCGCCATGATCGACCTTTACGCCGCGCCGACCTCGAACAGCATGCGCGCCAGGATGGCGCTCGAGGAATGCGGACTCGCTTATACCTTCCACCCGGTCGCGCTCGAGAAGGGCGAGCACAAGACGCCGCAGTTCCTGGCGCTGAATCCCAATGCGCAGGTTCCGGTGATCATCGACCACGACGGTCCGGGCGGCAAGCCCATCACCTTGTCGCAGTCGAGCGCGATCCTGATCTACTGCGCGGAGAAGTCCGGCAAGCTCTTGCCGAAAGACGGCGCCGCGCGCGCGGCGATGTGGCAGGCGCTGATGAGCGGCTCGACCGACATCACCCCGACGATCGGCTCGATCTTCGCGGTGCAGCGCTCGAAGGAGCCGCACGCGCCGACCGCGACGATGTTCAAGGACCGCTTCAGGCAGTACCTGAAGGTGTGGGATGCCGAGCTCGGCAGGCAGAAGTACGCGGCCGGCGCCGAGATGAGCATCGCCGACATCTCGCTCTACGCCGGCTGGGTGCGCATCAAGGGCGCCGCACCCGAGGTGTGCGAGGGCCTGCCGAACCTCGAGCGCTGGGCGAAGGAGATGGCGGCGCGCCCGGCGATGCAGCGCGCGACGAAATTCTGACGCCTTCAGTTCTGCTCGGGCGGCAGCGCGATCCGCGGCAGCCAGGAGAGCCACGCCTCCTTCGGCTTGTCGTAGAGAAAGAACACCGTGCCCGGCTTGACCCGCGGCGCCTTCTCGCTCGGCGTAGCGAACTCGATGCCGCCGGTGGCGATCGTGCGCAGCGACTCGATGTCGATCTCGACTCCCTTGAGCAGGCCTCCGCGGACGTTGACGCCGCTCGTGTCCCAGAACGCCGAGCCCTGGCGCACGAGCCCGGCGTAGCGCGCGTAGATGAGCACGTGAACGTCGGCGGAGGTCGCGTTCGGCGCAAGCTCGACGCTCTGCACCACGCCCACCTCCACGCCCCGGTAGTGCACCGGCGTGTTGGCGCGGATCGACCGCGGTCGCTCGGCGCGCAACACGATCTTGAGTCCGGACATGCCCAGGCCGACCGGAGCGGAATCGAGCCCGGCGAACTCGTACGCCTTCGGCGCGTCCTCGTTTCGCGGCGGCAGCACCTGGATCTCCGGCCCGGTGAGCACCGTGTTGAGCCCTTGCACGTTGCCGAAGCCCACCTGCGGCCGCACGATCCAGAACACCGCGCCCTCGCGCGCGAGGGCATTGGCGGCGGCGCGCTGCAGGCGCGTGCGCACCAGCACGTGCTTCTGGTCGCGGCTGAGCGCCACCCCGCTCACCTCGCCGATCACCACTCCACGGTACTTCACCGGCGTGATGCCCACGCGCAGGCCCCCGCCATCGCTGAAGCTGATGGTGACCTCGGGGCCGCGCTCCTCGTAGCGCTGCCAGATGAGAAAGCCGGCGACCGCCGCCGCCACGAGCGGCACGAGCCAGGCAAAATTGAATAGCCGGCGACGCCGCAACCGCGCCTTGGGCAGCTCCTCGCCGGTCACGCCCGACGCCCCTCTCGGCGATCCCATATGGTGCGCGGGTCGAAGCTCGCGGAGGCCAGCATGGTGAGAACCACCACCGCAGTAAAGGCGACGAGACCCGGTCCCGGCAGGATGGTGGCGATCTGGCCGAGCTTCACCAGGGCGACGAGGATCGCCAGCAGGAACACGTCGAGCATCGCCCATGGGCCGACGACGTCGATGAAATGGTAGATGCGAGTCCGGTCGCGACGGCGCCGTCCCACGTCGAAACGCGCGCTGATCACGAGGTACAGCAGGCCGGCGAGCTTGAGGATCGGGACCGCGATACTCGCCATGAAGACGATGAGCGCGACGAAGTACTGCCTGGACTGCGCGAGGCTCACCACCCCGTCCCACACAGTGCTCTCGCTGTAGGCGCCATAGAAATGCATGCGCAGGATCGGATAGATATTGGCTGGGATGTAGAGAATGAGCGCCGCGACCGCGAGCGCCGCCGTGACCTGCAAGCTGCCGTGCGGTCCTTCGCTCAGCGTCGAGGCGCAGCGCGGGCATTCGGCGCGCTGTCCGCGCGAGAGCGGCTCGACCTGCAGGGTGAGGCCGCAGGTGGGGCAGCCCAGGACGTCGGGTCGGACCATCTCCGTCTCCCAGCAACTTACGGGCCATGAGCGAGACACGCTCGTTCGCCGCCCTGCGCCACCCGCGGTTCCGCCTGTTCTTCCTCGGCGTGGCCTCGGTGATGATGGCCGACGCCATCGAGCACGTGATCAGCTATTGGGTGATGTTCCAGAAGTTCCATTCGCCCACCCTCGCCGGCTTCGCCATCGTTTCGCACTGGCTGCCGTTTCTGCTGTTCTCGGTCTACAGCGGCGCCGCGGCCGATCGCCACGATCCGCGCCGCATCATCCAGCTCGGGATGGCGCTGTTCATGGCGGCCTCGATCGCGTGGGGAGTGCTGTTCCTCACCGACACGCTGCAGATGTGGCATGCCGCGGTGTTGCTCATCGTGCACGGCTGCGCCGGCGCCACCTGGGGCCCGTCGGCGCAGGTGCTGATCCACCACATGGCCGAGCCGCGGACGCTGCCGAGCGCGGTGCGGCTGACCGCCACCGCGCGCTGGGCCGGGTTGATGCTCGGCCCAGCGATCGGCGCGCCACTGCTCCTGCTCCTCGGCCCCACCTACGGCATGCTGGTCAACGCGCTCATCTATCTGCCGTTCCTGCTGTGGGTACGCACGATCCCCTTCAGTCGAAAGGCAACCCCGCCGCCGCTGCGCGGCTTCGTCGACGTCGCCGCGGCGGCGCGCGTGGTCGCGGCAAACCGGGTGCTGCTGTCGATGACCCTGCTCGCGGGCTGCGCCTCGCTCCTCGTGGGCAACGCCTACCACGCGCAGCTGCCGGAATTCGCGCGCGACTTCGGCCACGTCGACGCCGACGTCACCTACAGCATGCTGTTCGCCGCCGACGCGCTCGGCGCGCTGAGCGCGGGGCTGGTGCTCGAGAGCCGCGGCCTGCTGCCGCCGCGGGCGCGCAGCGCCTTCGTGCTCGCAATCCTGTGGTGCGTCGCCATCGGCTCGTTCGCGCTCTCGGCGTCGTATCCGCTCGCGCTCGCGCTGCTCTTCGTCGCCGGCTTCCTCGAGCTGTCGTTCTTCGCCATGGCACAGACGCTGGTCCAGCTGCACGCGCCGCCCGAGATGCGCGGCCGGGTGATCGGCGTCTTCATCATGTCGGCCATGGGGTTGCGCGCGTTCAGCGGTGTCACCGTCGGCGTCGGCGGCAGCCTGATCGGCATCCACTGGTCGCTCGCGATCAGCGCCGGGGTGCTCTTCGCGCTGCTCGCCGCTGGCTTCGCAATTGCGACAAGATGGCGCTCTTGAGCACCGATCTCGAGTCCGCATCGAAGCTCGCCCAGGCCGGCCGGTTCGCCGACGCGGCAGGGCTCTATCGCGAATTCCTGGCAAGGGATCCAAATCATGCCGAGGCGATGCACTTTCTCGGCATCTGCCTGGTCCGCTGCGGCAGCCGGCACGAAGGGCTGCCGCTTCTCGAGCGCTCGGTGCGCCTTGCGCCGTCGAACACCCTTTACCGGCAGAATTTCGGCCTGCTGCTCGCCGAGGCGGGCGAGCTCGCTTCGGCCGAAGCGCAGTTCGACGAGATCCTGCGCCTCGAGCAGGAAAATCCCACCGCGCACAACTATCTCGGCATGGTGCGGCAGCGGCTCGGCCGGATGGACGAAGCGATCGCCTCCTACGAGGAGGCGCTGCGCCTGCGGCCGAGAGACGCCGCGGCCGCCAACAACCTCGGCTACTGCCTGCTCGAGCGCGGCGAGCTCGAAGGCGCGCTGCCGTGGCTGCGACGCTCGATCGAGGCCGATGCCAGCAACCCCATGGCCCACAGCAACCTCGGCAATGCGCTGCGCGAAACGGGCGATTTTCGTGCTGCTGCTGAGTGCTACCGGCGTGCGCTTTCGCTTGCGCCGCGGTTCGCCAACGCCCACCACAACCTCGCGCTGACACTGCGCGACCTCGGCGACCCGTACGCCGCGCTCGAAGCCGCGTGGTCCGCGGTGCGCTGCGATCCGCAGCACCGTCCGGCATGGCAGCTCTTCGCCGAGCTGCTGGCGACCAGCCGCTTCACGGCATGGAACGCGGAGCTCGCCGCCGACTGCGAGCGGCTCTTCTCCCAGGACGAAGTCGAAGTTCAGCCCTGTGCCGAGGCGATCCTCAGCCTGGTGCGCTGCGGCCCGCGCGGGCGGCTCTTCCTGCTGCTGCTCGAGCATGCGCTCGTTGCCGACGAGAATTTCGAGCGCGAGATGACGGCGCTGCGCCGCGAGACGCTGGCATCGCCGTCGCTCGAGCTGTGCTGCGCGCTCGCCCAGCAATGCTTCCTCAACGAGTATGTATGGACCGAGACCGAAGCGGAATCCGTGCTCGTCGCAGAGCTCGAGCGCTCGGCGAAAACGCCGCTCGATCTCGCCGCGCTCGGCATGTATCGCTCCCCGGGCGGGCAGGAGAAACCATCTGGCGGCGGAGAAGCATTCGAGCGCATGTGGCGCCGGCTGGTGGAGGAGCCTGCCATCGAGCGTTCGCTGACGGTCGCGGCGCTCGCGCCGGTGCGTGACGAGGTGTCGCGCCGGGTGCAGGCCCAGTACGAGACCAACCCGTACCCGCGCTGGCAGCGCGCGCCCGTGCCGGGTGCCTTTCCGCTGCCCCGCATGCTGCGCTCGCTCTTCCCGCACGCCGATCCCGCCAAGCTCGCCGCGCCCGACGCGCCGGAGATTCTCGTCGCCGGCTGCGGCACCGGGCGGCACGCCGCTGTCACCGCGCAGCTCCAGCCGCACGGCCGCGTGCTGGCGGTCGACTTGAGCCGCGCGAGCCTCGCCTACGCGATGCGGCGCTGCGCCGAGCTCGGGCTCGCGAATCTGCGCTTCGCCCAGGCCGACCTCCTCGAGCTCGGGGTGCTCGAGGAGCGCTTCGACCTGATCGAGTGCAGCGGCGTGCTGCACCATATGCGCGACCCGCTCGCTGGCTGGCGGGTGCTGCTCTCGCTGCTCAAGCCCGGCGGATTCATGAAGCTCGGTCTGTATTCGGAGCTGGCCCGCCGGCACATCGTCGCCGCTCGCCCCAAGGTCGCCGGCCTGGAGGTGCGCGAGGCGCGCCGGCGCATCTTCGCGCTCCCCGCGGACGATCCGGCCCGCAAGGTCACCACGCGGCGTGACTTCTATAGCGCCTCGGGCGCGCGCGACCTCATCCTGCACGTGCAGGAGCATCGCTTCACGGTTCCGCAGCTCGCCTCTGCGATCGCCGAGCTCGGCGTCGAGTTCCTCGGCTTCGAGCTGCCAGGAGAGAGGCTTTCC
>DASYPG010000332.1:0-6356 GCA_036006885.1 Burkholderiales bacterium
ATTGTTCGTCGGCCCCGCGTCCTCCTTGCGCCCGCTGCAGATGAATGTGCGGTCCTCCATGCGCGCTACGTCGCTCGGGTGCGAGCGTGCAAGATACGAGTTGGGCCGCCGTTTTTCCGAAAGCCGGATGAAGGTGCCGGAGGCGACCAGCTCGGCGCACATGCGGTCGTACTCCTCTTCCGATCCGTCGCACCAGACAATCCGTTCGGGCTTGGCCAGGCGGGCGATTTCGGACACCCACTGGCGCAGGCCGCGATGGCGAACCCATGCGGGGGCATTCGACTGGTCGGCGGGAGCGGCGGCGGGTGCGTTCATTCGTATGGACTCCAGAAGCCAAACGGCCCAGCACAAAGCCGGGCCGACTCATGGTAACAACAGGAGCGCGATTCTATCATCGGGGTCGTTGCGCCAAGCGGCGAGTGCACCCCTCTCGTTAGTACTAAAGTACTGGTTAAACATAGATTTAACGATTCGCAAGCCGCGCTCGCACGGCGCGTGCGGCGCGAAACACTGGCCCGGTCGTCACGATCAGCACCGCCACCCGCAAGACATGCGCCGCCGTCACGAGCGGCACGCCGAGCTGCAGCACCTTGGCGGTGATGCACATTTCGGCGATGCCGCCGGGCGCCATGGCGAGGATCATGCTCGGTACGGACACGCCCGCGGCGACGCCGAGGGCCCAGCCCAACGCCGCGGAAACCAGCATCGCCACGAGCACGCTGACGAGCACCGCCGAGACATAGCGCGGAGCGCTCTCGAGCGATCGGCGTTCGAAGCGCGCGCCGAGCGCACAGCCCAGCAGCATCTGCGCCGGGCTGGTGAACGCCGTCGGCAAGGACGAGAGCTCTACGCCATTCACCGTAAGCGCGATCGTGGTCGCGAGCGGTCCGAAGAAGAAGGCGTTCGGCATACGCAGCCGGTCGAGGAACAGGGCCGCCGCGGACCCCGCGGCAAGGAGCATGGCGAGTCCCTGCCAGCGCAGGGGCACCGCGAGCTGCACGTAGGTGTCGGCGCCATGCGCGCCGGAGTAGGTCATCGCGAACGGCACTGCGATCACCACGATGAGCACACGCAGCGATTGCGCGAGCGTAATGCGATCGACGCGAGCGTGGAAGCGCTCGCCGAGGATTGCCATCTCCGCCGCGCCGCCGGGCACGCTGGCGAAGAACGCGGTTTTCGCGTCGACGCCGGAAGCGCGGCTAAGAACCCAAGCGCCGAGAACGCCCAGGAAGATGGCCACCAGCGCCGCCGCGACCAGCAGCCACCAATGCGCGCTGACCTCGCGCCCCACCATCGGGGTGAAATAGAGTCCGAGCGCGGTACCGATGACGATCTGCCCCACCGCTCGCGCCCAGGGCGGGCTGCGCAGCTCGGCGCCGGCGAAATTGCACGCCGCCATCGCAAGGAGCGGGCCGGTCATCCACGGCAGCGGCATCTTGAGCCATGCGAACGCGCCGCCGACAGCCGCGCACAGCACAAGCGCGAGGACCGGATTAACCCAGCTGTCGCGCGCGGCTCTCACTTGCCGATGCAGAAGCGGCCGAAGATCTCGCCGAGCAGGTCGTCCGCGGTGAATTCGCCAGTGATCGCGCCGAGTGCGGCGTGCGCGAGGCGCAGCTCCTCGGCGAAGACCTCCCAGCGGTCGAGCTCCCCGCGCGCGGCATCGATATGACCGCGCGCAGTTTCCAGCGCGCGCAGATGGCGCTCGCGCGCGAGAAACACCGACTCTCCGGTCGCGGACCATCCGGCCGCGGCGAGGATCGCGGCGCGCAGCTCCTCGAGGCCTTCACCCGTCTTGGCCGACACCGCGAGCGTCCCCTGCGGCCGCTCGAACCGCGGCGCGAGGTCGAGCTTGTTGTACACGAGGATGCGTTCGGCCTGCGTTGCGAGCGCAGGTATCACGGGCGCCGGCCCGCCGGCTTCCTCCACCAGCAGGACGAGATCGGCCTGCGCGAGCTCCCGCCGAGCGCGCTCGACGCCGAGTTGCTCGAGCTCGTCGACCGACTCGCGCAATCCAGCGGTATCGACGAGCGTGAGTGGCACGCCCTCGATCTGGATCGGCTCGCGCAGCGCATCGCGCGTCGTCCCGGCGATCGGGGTGACGATGGCACGCTCGGCACCGGCGAGTCGGTTGAGCAGGCTCGACTTGCCGACGTTGGGCCGGCCCGCGAGCACCACATGGATTCCGCTGCGCAGCAGGCTGCCCTCTTGGCTCTTCGCCAGAACCTCGTCCAGCGTCCCGCGAATGATGCTCAAGCGGCAGGCTGCGTCTTCGCGGTGCACCGAGTCGACCTCATCCTCCGGAAAATCAAGCATTGCCTCGGTGAGCGCCCTGAGTTCCACTACTTGATCCGACAGCTTGGAAATGGCCGCGGAGAACTCGCCGGTCAACGAGCGCAGCGCGGCGCGCGCCGCCTGCTCGCTCGAGGCATCGATAAGATCGGCGACCGCTTCGGCCTGCGCGAGGTCGAGCTTGCCTTCGAGGAAAGCCCGGCGCGTGAACTCGCCCGGCTCCGCGAGCCTTGCGCCGGCGTCCAGGCAGGCGCGCAGCAGCGTCTGCATCACCACCGGACCGCCGTGGCCGTGCAGCTCGAGGACCGCCTCGCTTGTATAGGAGTGCGGCGCGGGAAAGTAGAGCGCGAGCCCCTCGTCGATCGGGGCTCCGCGGGCATCCCGGAAGCGTGCGCGCTGCGCCTGCCTCGGCAACGGCAGCGAGCCGACGATCGCCTTCGAGATCGCCGGGGCCGCAGGACCGGAGACGCGCACGATCCCGATTCCGCCGCGGCCTGCAGCGGTCGCAATGGCCGCGATGGTGTCGCGGCTCAACTCATCGTTTGCCACGGGCAGGTTTGTCGCGGTCGAACATGCGCTGGATCTGCCACTGCTGGAGGATCGAAAGGATGTTGTTCACCAGCCAGTACAGCACCAGGCCAGCCGGAAAGAAGAAGAAGAAGATGCTGAAGACGAACGGCATGTATTTCATGACCTGGGCCTGGACCGGATCGGGCGGCACCGGGTTCAACCTGGTCTGCAGCACCATGGTTGCGGTCATCAGGATCGGCAGCACGTAGTAGGGGTCGAGCGCCGCAAGGTCGTGGATCCAGAGAACGAAGGGTGCATGCCGCAGCTCGATCGCCGCGAGCAGCACCCAGTACAGCGCGATGAAGACCGGAATCTGCACCAGGATCGGGAAGCAGCCGCCGAGGGGGTTGATCTTCTCGGTCTTGTAGAGCTCCATCATCGCCTGGTTCATCTTCTGCCGGTCGTGCGCATATTGTTCGCGCAACTTGGTGAGGCGCGGCGTGACCAGCTTCATCTTCGCCATCGACTTGTAGCTCGCGGCGGAGAGCGGGAAGAACACCAGCTTGACCGTTACCGTGAGAAGAATGATCGCGACGCCCCAGTTTCCGCTGAGTGCGTGGTACTTCTCCAGCAGCCAGAAGAGGGGCCAGGCGATGATGGCGAGAAATCCGTAGTCGACCACCAGGTCGAGCCCGGGTGCCGCCGTGCGCAGGCGTTTCTGCTCCTGCGGTCCGGCGTAGAGCGGCGCCGAGACCCGCGCCGACGCGCCCGGCGCGACGGCGGCGGCAATCATCAACCTGCCGGCATACGTTCCGTCGGGGCGCCTTTCGGTCACGTAGTCGCGCGGCGTGCCATCGGCCGGCAGCCAGGCCGACACGAAATAGTGCTGTACGAAAGCGAGCCAGCCGTTGTCGGCCTGCTTCACTTGGTCGGATTTACCCTTGTCGAGATCCGAGAGGTGAATCTTCTGGTACTTGTGCTCGTTGGTATAGGCGCCGAAGCCGATGAAGCTCTGCGCGCCGAAGGTCGACGCCACGCTGTTGGTGGGGACATCGGGCTTGCCGTCGTGGGTCAGCTGAAAGTAGGAGTAGGTCGAAACCGGCGCGCGACCACCGTTTTTCAGCTCGAGCGCAATGTCGATCACGTAGCTATCGCGCTTGAAGGTATAGATCTTGGTAACCTCCAACCCGTCCTTGCCGCGAGCTGAGAGGCGCAGCTCGACGGCGTCGCGGCCCGGCGCCAGGGTGCGCTCGCCCGGCTCCTCACGCCACAGCGTCCTGTGGTTCGGTCCAGCGTCCCCGGTGAGCCCGCTTTGGGCTTCGTAGTGGTGGTCCGGCCCCAGAAGCACGAAAGGCTTGGTCGGATCCTTCGAATCCTTGTGGTGGAGAAGCTCGACACGCTTCAGCGTGCCGCCGAGGGTGTCGATCTCGGCGACCAAGAGATCGGTCGTCACGCGAACCGTCTCGCCCCTCGCCGTGGGCTCCGCACCAGGAACGGTGCCCGCTGCAGGTGCTCCGGGAGCGGCCGGCTTGCCTGCGGCCTCTTGGTCGGCGGGCTTTGAGGGAGCGGGCACACCCTGCGCAGTGGGCGCGGGCGGGGCCGGCTTGGGCCGCCCCTGCTTGTCCCAAGCCTCCCACAGCATCAGCAGCGAAAAGCTGAAGATGAAGAGCAGGATGAGTCTTTGGATGTCCATCTTCATTTAGGGCACCGGGTCGTAGCCGCCGGGGTGCCAGGGACCGCAGCGGCAAACGCGCCAGGCGCTCAGTAGGCCGCCGCGCCAGGCGCCGTGGCGGGTGAGCGCCTCGTGCGCGTAGTCCGAGCAGCTCGGATGGAAGCGGCAGGATCGCGGCAGAACCGGGCGCACGCACCACTGGTACGCCCGCACAGCGCCAAGCAGAAGGCGGGCGCTCATGAGCAGCTCAACGTGGCGAAGATGTCGCGCAGGCGCGCGATCATCCGGGGCGAGGGCTTGACGTCGTAGGGCGGCCGCACCAGCAGATCGACCGCACCCAGCCGGCTTTGCTCAAGGCGAAACGCCTCGCGCACGCAGCGCTTGATGCGGTTGCGGTCGCTCGCACGGGAGGCATGCCGGCGGGTCACAAGCAGCCCGAGGCGCGCATCGCCCGCATCGCGGCTTTCCAGGTAGAAGGTATAGCCAGCCACTTTCTTTTGCCTGCCGTCGCGCAACAGGCGCTCGAATTGCGCTTTTTGCGTGAGGCGCCGGCCTGCCCCAAGCCCGAAGCGCTTGTCGCCCGCGGTTAGAGCCCGAGGCGCCGGCGACCGCGCGCACGACGGTTGCGCAGCACCGCGCGCCCGCCCCGGGTGCCGCTGCGCACGAGAAAACCGTGGCGCCGCGCGCGCCGAGTCTTGGAGGGTTGGTAGGTCCGCTTCGTCGCCATTGCCGGTCCGAAAAAGGGCGGTATTAGAGCGCGCGCGTCAATGCGTTGTCAAATGTTCTTAGGCATATTTTTGGCGCGATTGGAGCGCCGCGATGCTGTGGATAACCCGGGGACATGAAGGTAAAATTCACTCCTCGACTAGGCGAATCACCTAGGGCCTACCAACCGGGCCAATTACAAGATGCACAACCTCTGGGATGCCTGCCTGCGTCGGCTCGAGCAGGAACTCCCCGCGCAGCAATTCAACACCTGGATTCGGCCGCTCGCGCCTGAGGCTGACGCGGCAGCCGACACGCTGGTGCTCGCGGCGCCGAATCGCTTCGTCCTCGAGCTCGTGCGCGAGCGCTTTGCCGCCCGCATCGAGCGCTTGGCCGCCGAAGCGAGCGGCCGCGAGCTCGGCCTGAGGCTGGTGCTGGCGCGCGCGCCCGAGATCCTGCCGCGCGCTGCCCCGGCGCCCGTGCGCGGCAGCGTCGATGCGGCCCCCGCGCCCGAGCGTGGCAGGCTGAATCGCGCCTTTACGTTCGACAGCTTCGTGACCGGCAAGGCGAACCAGCTCGCGCGTGCTGCCGCCATTCAGGTCGCGGAGAACCCCGGCATCTCCTACAACCCGCTCTTCATCTACGGCGGGGTGGGGCTGGGAAAGACACACTTGGTGCAGGCAATCGGCAACCATCTCGCCGACGGTCGCCCGCAGGCGCGCATTCGCTACAGCCACGCTGAACAGTATGTCACCGACGTAGTGCGCGCTTACCAGCAGAAGTCGTTCGACGAGTTCAAGCGCTATTACCATTCCCTCGACCTGCTGCTGATCGACGATATCCAGTTCTTCTCGAACAAGGGCCGCACGCAGGAGGAGTTCTTCTACGCCTTCAACGCCCTGGTGGAGGCGCACAAACAGATCGTCATCACCTGCGATACCTACCCCAAGGAGATCGCTGGTATGGAGGAGCGCCTGATCTCGCGCTTCGGCTGGGGCCTCACGGTGGCAATCGAGCCGCCGGAGCTCGAGATGCGCGTGGCGATCGTGCTGAAGAAAGCCGAGGCGGACTCGATTGCGCTTTCCGAGGACATCGCCTTTTTCATCGCCAAGCACATCCGCTCCAACGTGCGCGAGCTCGAGGGCGCGCTGAAGAAGGTGCTCGCCTTCTCCCGTTT
>DASYPG010000333.1:0-2816 GCA_036006885.1 Burkholderiales bacterium
CCTTTGCGCGGCGCCCAAATCGAACGCGGTGTACGAGGCCTACAATGCGGCCCGCGCGTTCGTCTCGAAGGATCAGACCCGGCCGGTGCCCATGCACCTGCGCAACGCGCCGACCCGCCTCATGAAGGATCTGGGCTACGGCAAGGCCTACCGCTACGCGCACGACGAGGCGGACGCCTACGCCGCGGGCGAGCACTACTTCCCCGAAGGCATGCAGGCAACGCAGTGGTACCGGCCTACCGACCGCGGGCTGGAGGCAAAGATCCGCGAGAGGCTCGAGCAGCTGAGAAGCCGCAAATGATCGACATCCAGACGCTCAGGAAGGACCCCGAAGGCGTGGCGAAGCAGCTTGCAGCGCGCGGGCCGGCAGCATTTGATCTGAACAAATTTCAGGAGCTCGAAAGCCGGCGCAAGCAGCTCCAGACGGAGGTCGAGCAGGCGCAGGCCTCGCGCAACCGTATCGCCAAGGAGATTGGCCAGGCCAAGGCCAAGGGACAGGATGCCAAGGACCTGATGGCCCAGGGGGAAAAGTTCAAGGCTGCCCTGGAATCTTCCGAGCGCGAGCTGGCCGCGCTGCAGCAGCAGATCGAGGACTTTCTAAGGCGTGTGCCGAACATCCCGCACGAATCGGTCCCGCTCGGCACCTCGTCCGAAGACAACCGCGAGGAGCGGCGCTGGTCGCCGGGAAACAGCGGTCCGCGCAAGTTCGATTTTGCGGTGAAGGACCACGTCGACATCGGCGAGCGCCTCGGCGGAATCGACTTCGCCACCGGCGCAAAGGTCGCCGGCAGCCGATTCGTCGTGATGCGCGGCGGGATCGCGAGGCTCCACCGGTCGCTCGCGCAATTCATGCTCGACACGCACACGCGCGAGCACGGCTACACCGAGGTCTACGCGCCTTACATGGTGAGCGCCGAGTGCGCCGACGGCGTGTCGAGCCTCTCCAAGTTCAAGGACGATCTCTTCAAGATCGAAGGCCGCGAGCTGTATCTCATCCCGACCGCCGAATACCCGGTCACCAACTTCGTGCGCGAAGAAATTCTTGAGCTGAAGAATTTACCCCTGAAATTCGTCTGCCACACTCCCTGCTTCCGCTCCGAGGCGGGCTCGGCGGGCAAGGACACGCGCGGCATGATCCGCAACCACCAGTTCGACAAGGTGGAGATCCTGCAGGTGGTGCACCCGTCGCAGTCCTACCAGACGCTCGAGGAGCTCACCGGGCACGCCGAGACGATCCTCAGGAAGCTCGAGCTTCCCTACCGTGTGATGTCCCTATCGACCGGCGACCTCGGCTTCTCCAGCGCGAAGACCTACGACCTTGAGGTCTGGCTCCCGGCCCAGAACGCGTACCGCGAGATCTCCTCCTGCTCGAATTTCGAGGCGTTCCAGGCGCGGCGCATGCAGGCGCGCTTCCGCAACGACAAGGGCAAGCCCGAGCTCGTGCATACGCTGAACGGCTCAGGCCTGGCGGTCGGCCGTACCCTGGTCGCGGTCCTCGAGAACTATCAGAACGCGGACGGCTCGGTGACCATCCCGGCGGCGCTGCGGAGCTACATGAACGGCGCGGAGAAGCTCTAGGTCACTGTCCACGCAAGCGTTGGAGCATCTGCGGGAACGGCACACCGGTGGCCTCCGAGGCGGCGAGCGCGCGCTTGGCAACGCTCAGGTCAGCGAGAAACATGAGATCCATGGCGGCCTCCCAGGGCAGTCCCTGCCGGTCGCCGTCGCGCGAATCCATGATGAGTCGGCTGATGTAGGCGTCGCACCCGGGCTGACCCCACAGTTGGCACACCTTGTTCATCACGTGCGGCAGGCGCTCGAGCCCGCACGTCTCCGACGGGAGCGCCGGAGAAGTCAGTGCGTTCAAGGACGCCACAAAGAGGCTGTCGCAGCTCATTGTGCCCATGCTGCCGCTATTCGCCGCGGCGGGCTGTGAGCGTTTGTCAATGTCAGCGCTTGTCAAAAAGAGCGGAAACCCCGCGATCAGAACGCGCCGGCGGTCTCCGGAAGCTTGATCGAGAACGGCGCGAACAGCATGCGCTCTCCGCTTTCGAAGTTGGTCATCGCGACGCGCATCTTCGGTGCGTCGTCGGGGTAGATGCTCAACGAGGCGAAGAAGCGGTCAAGCGCCCGCTTCGGCGCGGGAACGGCGAAGAACATGATCCCGCGGTAGGTCTCGTTCGGATAGACCGACGTCTCCTTAAGCAACGTATCGCCGTAGTACTTGCCGAGCTGCTGCCCGGTGCCCGTGCGCAGTTGTTTCTGGCGCGTCGCCGCGGCCATCACCGTCTCGACGGGTAGCGGGTCGATGACCCCCTTGCCCTGGTAGAACAGAACGTCGGAGGGCTTGAGCAGCAGCCGCTGCTTGCCGAAGTTCGACACCACTACGTGCACCGGCAGGATGCCCTCCTTGATGAGATCCGCCCCGAACAGCCGCTCGACCCGCTCGGCGCTGTTCATCTCGTCGACCGCGACGGTGACGCCAGCGAGCGTCTGCGCCTGCGGGTAGAGATCGGCGCCGTACTGCGGCAGCTGGACTACGCGATGCGAGGCGGTGCAGGCCGAAAGGACCAACGCAAGCAGCGGGAAGAGCATTCGGATGGGTTTCATGGTCGTTCCTTGCTTCGATAGAACCAGCCGAGAGCATGCCACCGCCACGGCTTCGCCGCCATCAAACGGCTTCGCGCGCCTCGCGCCTGATAAAATCCGACCCTTGCCCGCCGCGGAGAGATGGCAGAGTGGTCGATTGCGGCAGACTCGAAATCTGTTGTACCCGTGAGGGTACCGGGGGTTCGAATCCCTCTCTCTCCGCCACT
>DASYPG010000334.1:0-3691 GCA_036006885.1 Burkholderiales bacterium
TCGCGGCGCGCTGGGTCAAGGACCACATGCGAAAGCCGGTGGTGGGCTTCATCGCCGGCGTCACCGCGCCGCCGGGGAAGAGAATGGGGCACGCCGGCGCGATCATTTCCGGCGGCAAGGGCACGGCGCAGGAGAAGCTCGCGGTGATGGAGGAGTGCGGCATCAAGACCACGCGCAATCCCGCGGAGATGGCGAAAACACTGAAGTCCGTTCTGAGATAAGAAGACAATTCACACCCTGGCAAGACCGTATTCCCTGGTAGCCACGCTGCCGTACGCGGCGACGATCTTCCTTTCCTCGTTCCTGCTGTTCCTGGTCCAGCCGATCATCGCCAAGCAGATCCTGCCGTGGTTCGGCGGCTCGGCGGGCGTGTGGACCACCTGCCTCGTGTTCTTCCAGAGCGTACTGCTCGCCGGGTACGCCTACGCCGATCTCACCACGCGCCTGGGCGCGCGCCGGCAGGCCATGCTGCACGTCGCGCTCCTCGTGGTCTCGCTCGCCTGCCTGCCGATCATCGCCTCGAGCGGCTGGAAGCCGCGCGGCGAGGAGGAGCCGATCTCGCGCATCCTGCTGCTCCTCGTCGCGACCATCGGCCTGCCGTACTTCCTGCTCTCCACTACCACGCCGCTGCTGCAGTCCTGGTACTGGCGCCGCTTTCGCAGCGCCGTGCCGTATCGCCTGTTCGCGCTGTCGAACTTCGCCTCGCTGCTCGCGCTGCTCGGCTTTCCGCTGCTGTTCGAGCCGGTGTTCGACCTCAACCAGCTCGGCTGGGCCTGGTCGATGCTGTTTGCCGCGTTCGCGCTTCTCTGCGCCGGCACGGCCTGGTTGTCGATAAACGGTTTTGACCCTGTACAAAAAGATGCGGCAGCGAAGGCCGCAAAGGCTCTCCCGGTAAAAGATCAGCTGCTGTGGCTCGCGCTCTCGGCGATGGGCTCGGTGATGCTGCTCGCGGTCACCAACCACGTGACGCAGAACGTCTCGAGCGTGCCTTTCCTCTGGGTGCTGCCGCTCGCGCTTTACCTCATCACCTTCATCCTGGTGTTCGACCATCCGCGCTGGTACCTGCGCAGCGCGCTGCTCGTCGCCCTGGTGGTGCTGCTCCCGGCGATGGCGTACTACATTCCGTCGCTCGACCTGCGCGTCGCGGCGCCGCTGTACATGGTCGGCATGTTCATCGCGTGCATGGTGTGCCACGGCGAGCTCGCGCGCCTGAAGCCCGACCCGGCGCACCTCACCCGCTTCTATCTCATGATGTCGCTCGGCGGCGCGCTCGGCGCGGTGCTCGTCGCGGTGGTGGCGCCGCTCGTCCTGCCGGGCTATTTCGAGCTCGGCATCGCCCTGTGCCTCCTCGGCGCGCTGTTCGCCGTGCGCGTGCGCGGCGTCGCGACCTGGGGCGTCCTCGCGGTGCTCGGCGCGACGATCGTCCTCGTGGTGAGGGGCGGCTACGACTACACGCGCGGCATCCGGGTGATGGAGCGCGATTTCTACGGCGTGGTGCGCACCGCCGACCACTACAGCCCGGTGCCGTACCGCTCGATGTATCACGGGGCGATCATGCACGGCGGGCAGCTCCTGGGCGATTCCTTCCGCAATACGCCCGCCGACTACTTCAGCCCCGATTCGGGCTACGGCCGGGTATTCACCTCGCTGCGCGAGATGAACCCCAAAAAGCCGCTCAACGTGGGCGTAATCGGCCTCGGCGCCGGGGTCATCGCCGCCTGGATGAAGCCCGGCGATGCGCTCACGTTCTACGAGATCAGCCCGCGCGTGGTCGACATCGCACGGCGCGAGTTCACCTATCTCGCCGACACCCCGGCGAAGACCGAGCTCGTCATGGGCGACGGGCGCCTGTCGCTCGAGCGCGAGCCGGCGCGCGGCTACGACGTGCTCGGCATCGACGCGTTCTCGGGCGACTCGATCCCGATGCACCTGGTCACCCGCGAGGCGATGGCGCTGTACGTAAAGCACCTCAAGCCCGACGGCGTGATCGTGTTCCAGGCCACCAACCGCTACATCGATCTGCTGCCGGTGGTGAAGCGCCTCGCCGCCGAGTTCGGCTTCGAGGCGCTCAACGTCTCCGACAGCCCGGAGGCCGAAGACGGGCCCCAGTACTGGTATTCCTCGACCGACCAGGTGATCGTCACGCGAAACCGCAGGCTTCTCGAGTGGGGCCGCATCGCCGAGGCCGCCGAGGAGATCGAGGAGCGGAGGGATCTTCCCGTTTTCACCGATGCGCATCACAATCTGCTGCGGATCCTGAAATGAGCGAAACCGCGAGCCTTACCCTGAAGCAGGTCGACGTCTTCACCGGCCGGCCGTTCTACGGCAATCCGGTCGCGGTGGTCCTCGGCGGCGAGGCGCTCGAGACCGAGGACATGCAGCGCATCGCCTGCTGGGTCAACCTTTCCGAGACCACCTTCCTGCTGCCCTCGTCCCAGGCGGACTACCGCCTGCGCATCTTCACGCCGCAGCACGAGCTGCCCTTCGCCGGCCATCCGACCATCGGCAGCGCCTACGCGGCGCTCGAGGCGGGCTTCGTCGAGAAGAAGAAGCTCCTCAGGCAGGAATGCACCGCCGGCATCCTCGACTTGAGCTTCGAGGACGAGCGCATCTTCGTACGCGGCCCGGAGCCGCGCATCACCGATGTGCGCCGCGGCCTGCCGTTCGCCAAGAAGCTGCTGCGCATCGAGGTGGGGCCGATCTGGATCGTGGGCGAGGTGGCCGATGCGCAGGAGCTCGCCGCGCTCAAGCCCGACATGGGGGCGCTCGCGGCCTTCACCATCGACCATGAGGCGACCGGCATCACGGTGTTTGCCGCCTCGGGCGAGAAGCAGACCGCGATGCACGTGCGCTCGTTCGCGCCCGCGCACGGCATTCCCGAGGACCCGGTCTGCGGCAGCGGCAACCTGGCGGTCGCGCACTACCTCAAGCAGACCAACTCGCTCAAGCGCTTCGGCGAGCGCTACATCGCGCGCCAGGGCATGCAGATGAAGCGCGACGGCCGCGTGCACGTGCGCGTGGACGAGGACGGCGTGCGCATCGGCGGCCGCGCTGTCACCTGCATCGAGGGCACTCTAAAGATCTAAAAATGGTGACAGTCACCAATCAAGACGGTGACAGTCACCATTTTTAGGCGTCGAGGTCCGGCTCGCCGCAGTGCTGCAGGATCTCGGCGCGCGCGCGGTCGCGCAGCCGCAGCACCGCGCTCCAGTCGTCCCCGTCCGGGGCGATCGCGGCGCCGAAGGTCGCGGCGATCGGCGCGCGCCGCGGATACCAGGTCTCGTCGCGCAGCACCGAGCGCACTCCGCGCAGCGACACCGGCACCACCGGGATGCCGGCCTGCGCCGCGACCTGGAACGCTCCGGCGCGAAACGGCATCAGGCCGCTGTGGCGCAGCAGCGTCCCCTCGGGGAACACGATCAGCGAGGCGCCGTCCCTGGCCGCCTCCACCAGCGCGTCGGCGTGCTCGGCGCTGCGCTGCACGTCGAAGCGCTCGACGAACACTGCGCCGAGCCCCGTCACCAGCACCCGGCTGAAGAAGTTGTCGGCGAGCTCGCGCTTCGCCACGAACGCGTAGCGGCGCCAGGGCAGCACGGCGACGAGCACCGCGCCGTCGAGGTAGCTGGTGTGATTGGCCGCGATCACGTACGGTCCCGAGGTAGGCAGGTTCTCGAGCCCCTGCACCGCGACT
>DASYPG010000335.1:0-6683 GCA_036006885.1 Burkholderiales bacterium
ACGTCATCGGCGACGGCATCCTTTTCCATCTGGAGAAGAACCACTTGCTGTTCGTCGGCCGTGCCCCGGCGGCGAGCTGGATCGAGTTCCATGCCAAGACCGGTGGTTTCAAGGTGACCACGGTGAAGGACGACCGCTCGCCGGGCAACACCAAGGGCAAAGCTGTGAAGCGGCGCAACTACCGCTTCCAGATCCAGGGGCCGAACGCCTGGAAGGTGATCGAGAAGCTGAACGGCGGCCCGGTGCCCGAGGTCAAGTTCTTCCACATGGGCCAGATCAAGATTGCCGGGCGCAAGGTGCGCGCCCTGCGCCACGGGATGGCCGGCGCTCCCGGGCTCGAGATCTGGGGACCCTACGAAGAGCGCGAGAAGATCCGCGCCGCCGTCATCGCCGCCGGCAAGGACTTCGGGCTGAAGGAAGTCGGCGCGCGCGCCTACGCCACGAACACGCTCGAATCGGGCTGGATCCCGTCTCCGCTTCCCGCGGTCTACACGGGCGAGAAGATGAAGGCGTACCGCAAGTGGCTGCCGGCCGCAAGCTACGAGGCTACCGGCTCGATCGGCGGCAGCTTCAATTCGGGCAATATCGAGGACTATTACGTCTCGCCCTACGAGATGGGCTACGGCCCGTTCATCAAGTTCGACCATGATTTCATCGGCCGGCAGGCGCTTGAGAAGATGGCCGGCAGGCCGCACCGCAAGAAGGTGACGCTCGCCTGGAATGCCGACGACGTCGCCAAGGTATGGCGCTCGATGCTCGAGTCGGGCGACCCGTACAAGTACATCGACCTGCCGCTGTCGAACTACACATCCGCTTCGTACGACAGGCTCCTCAAGGGTGGCAGGACCGTCGGTCTGTCGATGTTCGCGGGCTACAGCTACAACGAGCGCTCGATGCTCTCGCTCGGCATCGTCGATCCCGACGTCCCGCTCGGCGCCGAGGTGACGCTGCTCTGGGGCGAGGAAGGCGGCGGCTCGAAGAAGACCACCGTCGAGCGCCACCGGCAGTTCGAGATCCGCGCGATCGTCAGCCCGGCGCCCTACGCCAAGCAGGCGCAGACGACCTACCACGAGGGCTGGCGCAACAAGGCGACGGTCTAGCGCTTGGCGGCACCGCGCACCGCTCCGCCGTTCCGCGCCGATCACGTCGGCAGCCTGCTGCGCCCGCACGAGCTGCACGAGCTGCGCGAGAAGCTGCGGCTGGGCCAGGCCGACGCCGCAGCGCTGCGGCAGGCCGAAGACCGCCTGATCCGGGAGGTCGTCAGGCTGCAGGAGGACCTCGGCCTGCAGGCGATCACCGACGGCGAGTTCCGGCGCGACTGGTGGCATATCGACTTCCTCTCGGGCTTTGACGGCGTCGAGCTACGTCAGGAAGAAGATCCCTATCACGGCATTCAATTCAAAGGCACCGCGGCGAAGCCGCCGACCATGTTCGTCACCGGGAAGCTGCGGCGTTCCCAGCCGAGCATGCTGTCGCACTTCCAGTTTCTGAAAAGCGTGGTGCAGAGGGGCACGCCGAAATTCACCATGCCCTCGCCCGCCATGCTGCACGCGCGCGGCGACCGCGACTCGATCAGGAAGACCTATCCTGACCAGGGCGAGTTCTGGGCCGACCTGACGCAGTGCTATCGCGAGGAGATCGCCGAGCTCTACAAGGCGGGCTGCCGCTATCTCCAGATCGACGACACCACGATCGCCATGTTCGGCGACCCGAAGGTGCAGGAGCAGTTCAGGAAGCTCGGCGACGATCCGAAGAAGGACGTGGTGATCTACGCCGAGGCGGTCAACGCCGCGATCCGCGACGTGCCTGGCGACATGGCGGTGGCGATCCACACTTGCCGCGGCAACTTCAAGAGCACCTGGCTCGCCAGCGGCAGCTACGACTACGTCGCCGAGGCCGCGTTCTCGAAGATCGACGTCGACGGCTTCTTCCTCGAGTTCGACGACGAGCGCTCGGGCGGCTTCGAGCCGCTGCGCTACGTGCCGAAGGGCAAACGGGTGGTTCTCGGTCTGGTGAGCTCGAAAATCCCGGACCTGGAAAACAAAGACGTTCTCAAACGGCGGATCGAGGCGGCCTCCAGGTTCGTGCCGTTCGAGAACCTCTGCATCAGCCCCCAATGCGGCTTCTCCAGCACCCACCACGGCAACAACCTGACGGTCGAGCAGGAGAAGGCGAAGCTGCGCCTTTGCATCGAGACCGCCCGCGAGGTCTGGGGCGAGTAGACCCGAGCGCTTCAATCGGGCATTCTGTAGCCCTTCTCAAGCCCAGGGAGGGGGAGATGAAGAGATTCATCGCAGCCGGCGCGGCCGGCGTCGCGTTCGCTTTGCAGATCGTCGTCACCCACGCCCAGGAGCTCAAGGGCGAATACCGGCTTGGCGTTCTGGAGCCGCTCACCGGCAACCTCGCGGTGCAGGGCAAGCTCCACCTCGAGGGCTACGAGATCATGCGCGACCTCATCAACAGCCAGTTCGGCGGCGTGATGGGCCGCAAGCTGGTTCTCGTCGTCGGCGACGCGCCCGACCCGACCGCCGCCGCCTCCGAGGCCACGCGGCTCGCCGCCCGAGAGCGGGTGAAGATCATCACCGGAACGTTTTCCTCTACCCTGTGCGGGGCGGCGAGCGAGGCGGCTGCGCGCCAGAACGTCATCTACTGGGAAACCTCGTGCGTCGATCCGCGCTTCACGCGCCGCGGGTTGAAGAACGTCTTCCGCACTGAAATCGACGGCATCGGCTTCGGCTGGTACAACGTGGAATTCATCGCCAAGTACCTCGCGCCGCGCCTGGGCAAGAAGCCGAGCGAGCTGCGCATCGCGTACATCGCCGAGGATTCCTCCTACGGCCAGGGCGTCACCGAGGCGGCGCGCGAGCGCGCCAAGAAGGAATTCGGCATGCAGGAGGTGGCGCTCGAGTACTACACCTTCACGACCAACGACCTCACGCCCGTTATCCTCAAGCTCAAGAGCGCGAACCCCGACGTGGTGCACCACATCGCGCGCGACCAGGACGCCATCCTTTTCTGGCGCCAGGCGCGCGAGCAGAACTTCGAGGTGAAGGCCGTGGTGCACGCCGGCGCGACCGGCTACGGCAACCCCGGCTTTGGCAAGGCGCTCGGGAACGACGCGAACGGGCCGTTCGCGCTGAGCGAGCCCGGCCCCGGTTTCATCCTCGACAAGATGCGGCCCGACGGCCAGAAGATCGAGCGCGCGTTCCGCGAGGCGGTGAAAGCAAAGACCGGCTCGGACGTGCCCACCGGCGGCCACCAGCTCGCCGCGGGCGGCCTGTGGCTCCTGAAGGTCGTGCTCGACGCCGCGAAAACCGACGACCTGGAGAAGTTCCGCGCCGCGGTGATGAAGATGGATGTCCCGGTCGGCAGCCTGATCAACGGCTGGGGCGTAAAGTTCGACGAGTCCGGCCAGAACTCGAACGAGCGCGTCCAGCACTACATGCTGCAATGGCAGAACGGCTCGCTGGTCAGCGTCTGGCCGGAGGAGCTCACGAGCAACCGCGCGAAGTGGGTGCCGCTCGGGCCGTGGCAGCAACGTAAATAACACGCGCAAGTAGCCTGATCTCCCAGCTCATCGTCTCGACGATCCTGCTCGGCGGGATCTACGCGCTCATCGCGGTCGGGCTGACGCTGATTTTTGGCGTCATGCGCGTCGTGAACTTCGCGCACGGCGAGTTCCTGATGCTGGGGATGTACGCCGCGTTCTGGGCTTTCACCCTGCTGCACGCGGACCCGTACCTGACGCTCGTCGCCGCCGTGCCGCTGTTCCTCGCCGTCGGTTGGGGGAGCTATGCGCTCGTCATGCGCCCCATCGTGCACACCTCTCACAACGTGCAGGTATTCACCACGGTGGGGCTCTCCATCGTGCTGCAGAACCTGGCGCTCGTGCTGTGGAGCGCCGACGCGCGCTTCGTGCGCACCAGCTACTACGCATCCGTGATCAACCTCGGCGGCGCGGTGCTGAACCTCGCGCAGGCGGTGGCCTTCGTCTTGGCGGTCGCGGCCACTGCAGCGCTGTTCGCCTTCATGCGCTTCTCCTACACGGGAAAGCTCATGCGCGCCACCGCTCAGGACCGCTCCGCCGCGATGCTGATGGGAATCGACACGGACCGCGTCTATGCGCTCACCTGGGCGGTCGGCATCGCCTGCGTCGGGGCGGCCGGCGTGCTGCTCGCGCCGATCTACCCGGTCTACCCCACGGCGGGCCTGCAATTCGTGCTCATCGCCTATATCGCCGTCGTGCTCGGCGGGCTCGGCGACATGGTCGGGGCGCTCATCGCCGCGCTGATCGTCGCCGCGGTGGAGGTGGTTGGCTCCTACACCATCGGCACCTCGTGGAAGGAGCTGCTCTACCTTCTCCTCTTCATCGCCATCCTCGTCGTGCGACCGGCAGGCCTGTTCGGCCAGCGCGGCTCGGAAGCGCTCGGCATGTGAGGCCCTACGCCGGCGCCATCGCGTTCTTCGCCGCGGTCGGCCTCGCGCCGCTCGTCGTCGACGACGCCTTCCTCCTCGATACGCTGGTGCTGATCCTCGTCTGGGGATGCGCCGCGGGCGCCTGGAATATCGCGGGCGGCTACGCCGGGCAGATCTCGCTCGGCCATTCCGCGTTCTTCGGCCTGGGGGCCTATGCCGCCGCGCTCTGCGGCGTGCGCTGGAACATCTCGCCGTGGTATGGCCTCGCGATCGGCGCCGCCGTGGCGACGGCGGCCGGCGCCGTGATCGGATTTCTTTCCAATCGCCTGCGCGGGCCCTACTTCGTCATCGCCACGATCGCGGTGTCGCAGGTGCTCCTCCTCGGCGCCGCCCGCTGGCGCGGCTTCACCGCCGGCTCCGAGGGAATTCCCGTGCCGTTTCGCGCGGGCTTCTGGACGCTCGGCATCGCCGACAAGCGCATTTGGGTTTGGATCGTCCTCGTCCTAGCCTTGGCTGTTTACTTGGTACAACTGTACTTAGAGCGCTCACGCCGAGGCTTTCAGCTCGCGGCGGTGCGCGAGGACGAGGACGCCGCGCTCTCGCTCGGGGTGCGGGCGCGCCGGCTGAAGGTCGCCGCAATCGCCGCAAGCGCGGCCCTGACCGCGGTGTGCGGCGCGCTCTGGGCGCAGTACATCGGCTTCGTCGATCCGCTCTACGTCTTCTCGGTCGACCTTTCGGTGCGCTTCTCGCTCGCCGCGATCATCGGCGGCCTGGGCACCGCGCTCGGACCCTTCCTCGGCGCGGTGCTCGTCACGACCGTGGAGACCTGGCTCCGCGCCGAGTTCGGCGGCCTCGGCTCGCACCTGGTCGGCCTCTACCTCATTCTTTACGGCACGGCGCTCATTCTGATGGTGCGCTATGCCCCGCAGGGGCTTATGGGATGGATGCGAAAGTGAGCATTCTCAGCGTGCGTGGCGTGACGAAGCGCTTCGGCGGCATCACCGCCAACCGCGGCATCACGTTCGACGTCGCGGCGGGCGAGCTCGTGGGCATCATCGGCCCCAACGGCGCAGGCAAGTCGACGCTCTTCGAATGCATCAGCGGCTTCTATGCGCCAGACGAAGGCGAAGTCGAGCTCGACGGGACGCGGCTCACCGGGCTTTCGCCCGACCTCGTCTGCCGCCGCGGCATCGCCCGCACCTTCCAGAGGCTGCGCCCGTTCCAGGGCATGACGGTGGCGGAGAACGTCATGGTCGGCGCGCTCACGCGCACACGCGACGTGAGGCATGCGCGCGAGCAGGCGCACGAGTGGCTGCGCCGGGTCGGCCTCCTCGAGAAGGCGAACGCCCATGCACGCACGCTTTCGACCGGGCAGCGCAAGCGCCTCGAACTGGCGCGCGCGCTTGCAACGCAGCCAAGGGTTGTTTTATTGGACGAGGTGACCGGCGGCGTAGATCAACGCTCCATCCCGGCGCTGGTGGAACTGGTACGCGAGCTGCACGCGGGCGGCCTGACGCTCCTCGTCATCGAGCACAACATGCGGGTCGTCACCGCGGTCGCCCAGCGCATCGTCGCACTGCACATGGGCGAGGTCATCGCCGACGGCACGCCCGATGCGGTGGCGCGCAGTCCCAAAGTGGTCGAGGCTTACCTCGGCCAGGCTTACGTCTCGTGAACCCTCGGCTTGCCTGTGAAGCGCTCGACGTCGCGTACGGCGAGTTCCAAGTGCTTTGGGAGGCCGGGCTCGCGGTAGCGGCCGGCGAAATCGTTACCGTCCTCGGACCGAACGGCGCCGGCAAATCGACGCTGGTGAACACGATCTCGGGATTGCTCCGCCCCCGCTCGGGCAGCATCACGTTCGAGGGGCAGCGCATCGAGGGCATGCCGGCGCACCGCCGTGCGGGCGTCGGCATTGCGCACGTCCTCGAGCGCAGGCGGCTCTTTCCTTTCCTCACGGTGCACGACAACGTGCTCCTCGGCGCCCACAATGCGCGCGCTCGTCCGCATCGCGACGAAACGCTCGCGCGCCTGGAAGCCCTCCTCCCGCTGCTGAAGACGCGCCGCTCGCAGCTTGCGCATACGCTCTCCGGCGGCGAGCAGCAGATGGTGGCGATCGCACGCGGCCTGATGGCGCGCCCTAAGCTCCTGATGATCGACGAGCCGTTCCTCGGCCTTGCGCCGCGGATGGTGGACGAGATCGGCCGGCTCGTGCGCCGCATCCGCGACGAGCACGGCATCAGCGTTCTTTTCATCGAGCAGAACGTCGA
>DASYPG010000336.1:0-9181 GCA_036006885.1 Burkholderiales bacterium
TCGTGGACGACGCGCGCTTTCGGTTGCTGAAAAGCGTGACGCCTGGAAGCTACACCTTCATCCTGCCCGCGCGGCGCCAGGTGCCGCGCCGCGCGAGCGCCCGCAAGACCATCGGCGTGCGCATCCCGGGCCATCCCGCGGCGCACGCGCTGCTCGCCGAGCTCGACGCACCGATGCTCTCGGCGACACTCACCGTCGCGGGCGAAGAGGCGCCGCTCGCCTATGCGCAGGAAATCCGCAAGCGCCTGGAAGGCGCGCTCGACGTCATCGTCGACGGCGGCCCTTGCGGCGTCGAGCCGTCCACGGTCATCGATCTGACGAAAGCCGAGCCGCAGGTGCTGCGCGTGGGCAAGGGATCGCTCGCGCCGTTTGCCGTCCAGCCCGTCTGATAGACTTGCGGGAAAGAGATGGACGTCAATCTCCTGGTCCAGACGGTCGCCATCTACGCCCTCCCGGTGCTGTTGGCGATCACGCTGCACGAGGCGGCGCACGGTTACGTGGCGCGGTATTTCGGCGACATGACCGCTCACGCGCAGGGGCGCATCAGCCTGAATCCGATCCGCCACATCGACCCGGTGGGCACCATCGTCGTGCCTTTACTGATCCTGCTCACGAGCGCCAAGTTGCTCGGCGGCAGCGGGTTGCTCTTCGGCTGGGCGAAGCCGGTGCCGGTGAACTACTCCGCGCTGCGCAAGCCCCGTCAGCACATGGCGCTCGTCGCCGCGGCGGGACCGGGAGCGAACCTCGGCATGGCGCTCGCGTGGGTGGCGCTTCTCAAGCTGTCGGTGCTGATGCCCGAGAACGCCTTCTCCGCCGCCTTGGACCGCATGTCGCAGGCCGGCATCCTGGTCAACTTGATCTTCATGTTCCTCAACCTGCTGCCGATCCTGCCGCTCGACGGCGGGCGCGTCGTGGCGAGCCTGCTTCCCATCCGCGCCGCCTGGCGCTACGCCAAGCTCGAACCGTGGGGCATCCCGCTGCTTCTCGTGCTGCTCGTCACCAACGGCCTGAGTTTCCTCCTGCAACCTCTCATCGAAGCCTCCGACGCGCTCATCCGGGCGATGGTGTTTTGATGTACGAGACCCGCGTCCTGTCGGGCATGCGGCCAACGGGCAGTCTCCACCTGGGCCACTTCCACGGCGTGCTCAAGAACTGGGTGCGACTGCAGGCGGAATACCTGTGCCTGTACTTCGTCGCCGACTGGCACGCGCTCACCACCGACTACGAAAAGCCCGACAACGTCAAGGAGAACGGCTGGGACATGGTGGTCGACTGGCTCGCCGCCGGTATCGACCCCAACCAGGCGATCCTCTTCATCCAGTCGCAGGTTCCGGAGCACGCCGAGCTGCACCTGCTGCTCTCCATGATCACCCCGCTCGGCTGGCTCGAGCGCGTGCCGACGTACAAGGACCAGCAGGAGAAGCTCGCCGAGAAGGATCTCTCCACCTACGGCTTCCTCGGCTATCCGCTGCTGCAGTCGGCCGACATCCTGATCTATCGTGCGCGCTACGTGCCGGTCGGAGAGGACCAGGTGCCGCACGTCGAGTTCACCCGCGAGGTGGCGCGGCGGTTCAACCACCTGTACGGCAAGGAGCCGGGGTTTGAGGAAAAGGCCAAGGCCGCGGTGAAGAAGATGGGCACGAAGAAGGCGCGGCTGCTCGCCGAGATGCGCACCAAGTACCTGGAGCAGGGCGAGGCCGAGTCGCTCGGGCGCGCCGAGGCGCTGGTCGACGAGCAACAGAACCTGACGCGCGGCGACCGCGAGCGCCTGTATGGCTGGCTGGAGGGCGGCGGGAAACGCATCCTGGTCGAGCCCGAGGCGCTGCTGACGGAGGCGTCCAGGATGCCGGGGCTCGACGGGCAGAAGATGTCCAAGTCCTACGGCAACACCATCGCGCTGCGCGAGGAGCCGGAGTCGGTGGCGAAAAAGGTGAGGACCATGCCGACCGACCCGGCGCGGGTCAAGCGCACCGACCCGGGAACACCCGAGAAATGCCCCGTCTGGTCGCTCCACCTCGTGTATTCGAGCGAGGCCACCAAGCAGTGGGCGCACGACGGCTGCACCAGCGCCGGCATCGGCTGCCTCGATTGCAAGCAGCCGGTCATCGACGCCATCAACAAGGAGCTCGCGCCGATGCGCGAGCGCGCCCGGACCTATCTCGACGACCCGACGTTGGTAAAAAACATCATCGCCGACGGCTGCGACCGCGCGAAGCGTCTGGCAGCCGAAACCATGCGCGAGGTGCGCGAAGCTATGGGATTATCGTATCCATGAACGTGGTGCCGCTGAACGCTGCCCCCAATCCCCCGGTCAACGAGCGGGTCGTCAGGCTCTACGGCGAGCGGGTCATCGAGCTGCCGCACGACCTCTACATCCCGCCCGACGCCCTCGAGGTCGTGCTCGAGGCCTTCGAGGGGCCCCTCGACCTGCTGCTCTACCTGATCCGCAAGGAAAACCTCGACATCCTCGACATTCCGATGGCGCCGCTTACGCGCCAGTACCTCGAGTACGTCGAGATCATGCGCAGCAAGAACCTCGAGCTCGCGGCCGAGTATCTGGTGATGGCGGCGATGCTCATGGAGATCAAGTCGCGGCTGCTCTTGCCGCGGCCGCCGGCGGCCGAGCCCACCGAGGAGGACCCGCGCGCCGAGCTGGTGCGGCGCCTGCTCGAGTACGAGCAGATGAAGAAGGCGGCGCAGGCGCTCGACGAGTTGCCCCAGGCCGGCCGCAACGTAATCGCGATCTCGGTCTGGATCGAGCGGCAGGTGGCCGAGCGCCTGCCGGAGGTGAATCCGCAAGACCTGGCCGAGGCCTGGCGCGGGCTGCTCTACCGCGCGCGCATGAGCCGACACCACCACATCTCGCGCGAGGAGCTTTCGGTGCGCAGCCACATGAGCTCGATCCTGCGCTCGCTGCAGGAACGCCGGGTGCTCGAGTTCGGCGAGCTGTTCGAGCCGCAGCGCGGCGTGGCGGTCCTGGTAGTCACCTTCCTCGCGCTGCTCGAGCTCGCCCGCGAGCTGCTGATCGAGATCACCCAGTCCGAGTGCTTCGCGCCGATCTACGTCAAGCTCGGCTACACGACCAGCCAGCCCGGGGCAAACGACGCGGCATAAAATGAAAACAACTAAAGGAATGAGTTTCTAAGCGTCGGACAACTAGGTATAGTAGGTACCGCCATGGAAAATCCCGTCGACTCCCCCGCCGTCCCGGAAGCCAAGCGCATCCTCGAAGCCGCGCTGCTCGCGGCCTCCGAGCCGCTTCCCCTGTCCGAGCTCAAGCGCTTGTTCGACAACGAGATTGCCGCCGACACGCTGAAGAACCTGCTGGAGGAGCTGCGCGCCGACTGGAGCGGCCGCGCAGTGGAGCTGGTGTGCCTCGCGAGCGGCTGGCGCTTCCAGACGCGCCTGGAGTTCCAGCCCTACCTCGAGCGCCTGTCGCCGGAGAAGCCGCCGCGCTACTCGCGCGCGGTGATGGAGACCTTGGCAATCATCGCCTATCGCCAGCCGGTGACGCGCGGCGACATCGAGAACATCCGCGGCGTCGTCGTCTCGACCCAGATCATCCAGACGCTGGAGAACCGCGGCTGGATTGACGTCGTCGGCCACCGCGAGACCCCGGGCCGGCCGGCGCTCTACGCGACTACCCGGCGCTTCCTCGACGACCTCGGACTGCGCTCCCTGGAAGAGCTGCCGCCGCTCGAGGAGATCGCCACGACCCTGCAGCTTGAGCCCGCGCCCGTCCAGCAAGTGAGCGAAGCCGAGCCCCGCTCGGTCGAGCAGGACGAGCCGCAACGAGCTACCGGCACCGACGGCTAAGCCTCAGGACGGAGAGCGGGTTCAAAAGCTCCTCGCCGCGGCGGGACTAGGCTCGCGGCGGGAGATCGAGGCCTGGATCGCGGCAGGGCGCGTCAGCGTCAACGGGGCCATCATCGGGCTGGGTACCCGAGCCGCCCCGGGCGACGAGATCGCGGTCGACGGAAAGCCTGTCAAAGGATCGAAGGCGGAGGCGCCGCGGGTGCTGCTCTACCACAAGCCGATCGGCGAGCTCGTGACGCGGAGCGACCCGCAGGGTCGGCGCACGGTGTTCGCCGCGCTGCCGCCGGGCCGGTGGGTTGCAGTCGGCCGGCTGGACCTCAACAGCTCGGGGCTGCTTCTCTTCACCGACTCGGGCGAGCTTGCGAACCGGCTGATGCATCCAAGATATGAGCTGGAGCGCGAGTACGCCGCGCGAATTCGCGGAGAGCTGAGTCCGGAGGAGAAAAAACAACTACTTGCGGGCATCGAGCTCGACGGCCAGGTGGCGCGGTTCGAGCGGATTGAAAACCACCGCGAGGGAGACGGCAGCAACCGCTGGTACCGGGTGGTGCTTAAGGAGGGGCGCAACCGCGAGGTGCGCCGCCTGTTCGAGGCGCTCGGCCACCCAGTGAGCAGGTTGGTGCGGCTGCGCTACGGCCCGGTCGAGCTGCCCGCGGATTTGCCGGCTGGACGCTGGCGGGAACTGCGGAATCCGGTTATACTTCAAAAGCTTTAGAGCACCTCGGTTCGCGTCAGTTTGCTGCGGTTTGCATTACAGTTAGCGATGGGCTTCGGCCCATTTTTTGTTTGCGCCTCGAAAAAGTCGTCGAGCCGGCGGTGGCCGGCATGGGCTACGAGCTGGTCGATGTCCAGGCGTCGAATGGCGGGAGATTCCTACGCCTCTTCATCGACAAGCCCGGAGGCGTGACGGTCGATGACTGCGCGGCGATCAGCCGCCACTTGACGCGGGTTCTGGCAGTCGAAGGAATCGATTACGAGCGGCTGGAAGTGTCTTCGCCCGGGCTGGATCGGCCGCTGCGCAAAGAGGCCGACTTCGCCCGCTTTGCGGGGCACAGGGCCGACATCCGCATGCGCACCGCGGACCCGGCCGGCCGGCGCAGGTTCGTCGGCATGCTGCGCGGCGCCGAGGCGGGGCAGGTGAGCCTGGAGCTCGAGGGGCGCGTGGTGGCGCTGGCGCTGGGCGATGTGGACCGGGCGAAGCTCGTACCTGAACTATGAGTGACAGAGAGGATTAAGTGGCAGTCAACGCGAAAGCGGCAAAAGTGGCAGTCAACCCGGTAGCGGTTGGTAATCGGGAGCTGGTGATGCTGGTGGACGTGCTCGCGCGCGAGAAGAACGTCCCGCGCGACATCGTATTCGGCGCGCTCGAGATGGCGCTCGCCTCGGCCACCAAGAAGAAGTACACCGACGACATCGACGTGCGGGTGCAGGTCGATCGTAACACCGGTGCCTACGAGACCTTCCGCCGCTGGAAGGTGCTGCCCGACGACGCCCCGGAGTGGAACAACGCGCAGATGCTGTCGGTCGAGGAGGCGCAGGACCGCGGCAAGCAGGACGCCAAGGTCGAGGACGTGATCGAGGAGCGCATCGCCAACGTCGAGTTCGGCCGCATCGGCGCGCAGACCGCCAAGCAGGTGATCCTGCAGCGCATCCGCGACGCGGAGCGCGAGCAGATCCTGAACGACTTCCTGTCGCGCGGCGACGAGCTCGTCACCGGCACGGTGAAGCGCATGGAGCGGGGCAGCGCCATCATCGAATCCGGGCGCCTCGAAGCGATGCTGCCTCGCGAGCACATGATCCCGAAGGAGAACCTGCGCATCGGCGACCGGGTGCGCGCCTGGGTGATGAAGATCGACCGCCAGGCGCGCGGGCCGCAGCTCATCCTCTCGCGCACCGCGCCGCAGTTCATCATGAAGCTCTTCGAGCTCGAGGTTCCGGAGATCGAGGAGGGCCTGCTCGAGATCAAGTCGGCGGCGCGCGACCCGGGGATCCGGGCGAAGATCGCGGTGCACACCAACGACAAGCGCATCGACCCCATCGGCACCTGCGTGGGCATGCGCGGCTCCCGGGTGCAGGCGGTGACGCAGGAGCTCGCCGGCGAGCGGGTGGACATCGTGCTGTGGTCGGCCGACCCGGCGCAGTTTGTGATCGGCGCGCTCGCGCCCGCCGAGGTGTCGTCTATCGTCGTCGACGAAGAGAAGCACGCCATGGACGTGGTGGTCGACGAGGAGAACCTCGCGGTCGCCATCGGACGCAGCGGGCAGAACGTGCGCCTCGCCTCCGAGCTCACCGGCTGGCAGATCAACCTGATGACCGAGGAGGAGTCGACCAAGAAGCAGCAGGAGGAGAGCGGCCGGATCAAGCGCGAGTTCATGGAGAAGCTTGACGTCGACGAGGAAGTCGCCGACATCCTGGCGCAGGAGGGCTTCTCGACGCTCGAGGAGGTGGCCTACGTGCCGATCAACGAGCTGATGGAGATCGACTCCTTCGACGAGGATACGGTGAACGAGCTGCGCACGCGCGCGCGCAACGCGCTGCTCGTGGCCGCGATCGCCAACGAGGAGAAGGTCGAGGGCGTGGACCCCGAGCTCCTCAAGCTCGAGGGCATGACCACCCAGCTCGCCGCCAAGCTCTCGGAAGGGAGCATCAAGACGCGCGACGACCTCGCGGATCTCGCCGTGGACGAGCTCTCGGAGCTCACCGGCATGGACAGCGAGGCCGCCAAGAAGCTCATCATGGCGGCCCGCGCTCACTGGTTTACGGACAAGGAATCCGCATAACGATGGCGCACACGAGCGTAGCCCAGTTCGCGAGCGAGCTTAAGGTCCCGCCTTCGGTGCTGCTCGAGCAGCTGCGCGCGGCCGGGGTCGACAAGAAGCAGGCCGAGGACGCGCTCTCCGAGCAGGACAAGTCGCGCCTGCTCGAGTATCTGCGCAAGTCTCACGGCTCGGCCGAGGCCAAGAACAAGATCACGCTCACGCGCCGGCAGACGAGCGAGATCAAGAAGACCGACGCCACCGGCAAGTACCGCACGGTGCAGGTCGAGGTGCGCAAGAAGCGCGTGTTCGTGAAGCGCGATCCGGCCGAGGTGACCGCCGCGGCGGTCGCGGCCGAAGCGCCGCCGCCGCCTCCGCCTGCGGTCCCGACCGTTGATCTAAAAGAAGTTGAGCTAAGAGAAGAAGAAGCGCGACGCCAACAACAGCTGGCCGAGCTGCAGGCGGCGGAGGTGCGCGAAAAGCAGGAGCGCGAGAGAAAGGAAGCAGAGAAGGCGGCCGAGCAGCAGAAGGCTGCCGAGGTCGCAGCGGCGGCTGCCGCAGCCGCGCCGACCCAGGCCGCCGCGGCGACGACGCTGCATGCGCCGAAGCCCACCACCGGCGAAGCGAAGGCCAAGGAGAAGCCGAAGAAGGCGAAGCCCACCACGGTGCTGCGCGACGATTCCGCGCGCCGGCGCACCATCAAGACGCGCGGCGACGCCGGCGGCGGCGTCGGCGGCTGGCATGCCCGCGGCGGCGGGCGTCATCGCCCCGCGGCCGGCGGCGAGCAGACCACGTTCGCCCAGCCGACCGAGCCGCTGGTACGCGAAGTGGCGGTGCCCGAAACCATCACGGTGGGTGAGTTGGCGCACCGTATGTCGGTGAAAGCCGCCGAAGTGATCAAGGCGCTGATGAAGCTCGGCACCATGGCGACCATCAACCAGGTGCTCGACCAGGAGACCGCGATCATCCTGGTGGAGGAGATGGGCCACAAGGCCAAGGCCGCCAAGCTCGAAGATCCCGAGTCCTACCTCGCGGAGAGCGACGAGCCGGTCGAGACCGAGCTCAAGCCCCGGCCGCCCGTGGTGACGGTGATGGGCCACGTCGACCACGGCAAGACTTCGCTGCTCGACTTCATCCGCACCACCAAGGTGGCGGCGGGCGAGGCAGGCGGCATCACGCAGCACATCGGCGCCTATCACGTCGAGACCCCGCGCGGCGTGGTGACGTTCCTCGATACCCCGGGCCACGAGGCGTTCACCGCCATGCGGGCGCGCGGGGCGCAGGCCACCGACATCGTCATCCTGGTGGTAGCAGCCGACGACGGCGTCATGCCGCAGACCATCGAAGCCATCAACCACGCCAAGGCCGCCGAAGTTCCGCTGGTTGTGGCGATGAACAAGATCGACAAGCACGAAGCCAATCCCGAGAAGGTCAAGCAGGAGCTGCTCGCGCACGGCGTGGTGCCGGAGGAATACGGCGGCGACTCGCCCGTGGTGCCGGTGTCGGCCAAGACCGGCCAAGGCGTGGACGCGCTCCTCGAGCAGGTGCTGCTGCAGGCCGAAGTGCTCGAGCTGAAGGCGTCGACCGATTCACCCGCGAGGGGCGTGGTGATCGAGGCGCGGCTCGACAAGGGCCGCGGCCCGGTGGCGACGCTGCTGGTGCAGTCCGGCACCCTCAAGCGCGGGGACATCGTTTTGACCGGCGCGGTCTATGGCCGTGTGCGCGCGATGCTGGATGAGAACAGCAAGCCGCTGCAGGAAGCCGGCCCATCGATCCCGGTGGAAGTGCAGGGACTCTCGGAGGTGCCGAGCGCCGGCGAGGAAATGATGGTCGTCGCCGACGAGCGCAAGGCGCGCGAGATCGCCAACTTCCGCCAGAGCAAGTTCCGCGACGTGAAGTTCGCCAAGCAGCACGCCACCAAGCTCGAGAACATGTTCGGCAAGATGGCCGAGGGCGAGAAGAAGGTGCTCACCCTGGTGATCAAGTCCGACGTGCAGGGCTCGCAGGAGGCGCTGGTGCACGCACTGACGCGCCTGGCCACCGATGAAGTGAAGGTCACGGTGGTACACGCCGGTGTAGGCGCCATTACCGAGTCCGACGTCAATCTCGCCATGGCCGCGGGCGCGGTCATCATCGGCTTTAACGCGCGCGCCGACGCCACGGCGCGCAAGCTGATCGAATCGGCGGGCGTGCAGGTGCGCTACTACAACATCATCTACGACGCGGTCGAGGAGATGAAGGCCGCGCTGTCGGGGATGCTGGCACCGGAGCGCAAGGAGCAGGTCATCGGCATGGTGCAGGTGCGCCAGGTGTTCCGCATCTCCAAGATCGGCACCGTCGCCGGCTGCTACGTGCAGGAGGGCCTGGTCAAGCGAAACGTCCAGGTACGCGTGCTGCGCGACAACGTGGTCATCCACACCGGCGAGATCGACTCGCTCAAGCGCTTCAAGGACGACGTGCGCGAGGTCAAGGCCGGCTTCGAGTGCGGCATGTCGCTGAAGAACTTCTCCGACCTCAAGGAAGGCGATCAGTTCGAAGTGTTCGAGGTCGTGGAGGTCGCCAGGTCTCTGTCGTGAAACACTCCCCCGGCAAGAAATCGGGGCGAACCT
>DASYPG010000337.1:0-2391 GCA_036006885.1 Burkholderiales bacterium
GAGCGTGGCGCCATCGGGGTCGATCCAGGGCTCGGCATTCATGCGGAACACGTTCTTCAGGCCGTCGGTGCAGAACCCGGCGTGGGCGCAGATCGAGCGGTTGTCGAAGATCGTGATCTGCTTGCCGGCGTAGGCGATCCTGCGGTTGCGTCCCGCGTCGGCCGTGTTGCGGTCGGAAAAGCCGTTCTTGGCGTGCGTTCCATCGCAGAAGGGCTTGTTGGCCGACCCGCCGCAGCGGCACAAGGCGACGCTCGCTCCGGCTTGAACTGCGGCGCCGTTCTCACGCCGCAGCCTTACCGCAGCGCCAGAGGCATCCGAAAGCAAAAAAGGTCCGTTCGACAGACAGGCGATCTTCATGAAAGGAGCCTCAGCACCTCGTCAGCAGTGGCCACGTCGCCGAACTGCTGGATGTGCGTTTCGAGGGTTGCTCGGTGCTCGTCGTCGGAGAGCGCGGCGCAGCAGTCGGACACCAGCACGACCTTGAAGTCGAGCATCATCGCGTCGCGCGCCGTCGATTCGCAGCACACGTTGGTCTTGGTGCCGGCGATGATCAGCGTGTCGACGCCCAGCGCGCGCAGCACCCGCTCGAGTGTCGACGAGCCTGCCACCAGCGCGCTATAGCGGTTCTTCACTACCACGATGTCCTCCGCGGACGTCTCGAGCTCCGGCCAGACCTGCTGGCGGCCGGGCGCGAGGCTTTCCAGCGTGCGCGCGCGCACCTCTGCGGCGACGACGTGCTCGAAAAAAAGCGGCCAGTCGCTGCGGCCGCCGTGCGCGCTGTTGGCGTGCAGCACCCAGATCACGGGGCAGCCGAGCCGGCGCAGGCCGGCGCTCAGGCGGTTGATGTTCGGCACGATGCCGCGCGCGCCGGGCACTTCCGCCGGTCCGCCGGGCGCGCAAAAGGTGCTTTGCATGTCCACGGTCACGAGCGCGGTTTTCGCCGCCTCGAGTCGGTCGAACCACCGCAGCCGGCCGCGGCGCGCCATGACCCGGTCGATGATCTCCTGCCGGATGGCGACGCGATGCATGGCGGCATACTGCCATAATGCGGGAACGCTCCTTGCGTTTTTGATCCGATGACCGCGCGACCCAAGATCGAGCCCGGCCCAGTTTCTCTCGAGCATGCAACGTTCGAGGACACGTTCGTGCGCGATCTCCCCGCTGACCCGGTGCTCGACAATGTTCCGCGCCCCGTGCGCGACGCGAGCTATACGCGCGTCGAACCCACGCCCGTCGCAGCTCCACGCCTGCTTGCCTGGTCCGACGAACTTGGTGACTACCTTGGCATTGCCCGTCCGAGCGATGCCACCGGATTGACTGCGGAAATCCTCGGAGGAAGCAAGACCCTCGTGGCAATGCGGCCATATGCCGCCCGCTACGGAGGCCACCAGTTCGGCCACTGGGCGGGGCAGCTCGGCGACGGACGCGCCATCACGCTCGGCGAGATCATCGCCGTGGACGGCAGCCGCCAGGAGCTGCAGCTCAAGGGCGCCGGCAAGACACCTTACTCGCGTACCGCCGACGGCCGCGCGGTGCTGCGCTCCTCGCTGCGCGAGTTCCTGTGCAGCGAGGCGATGCGCTGGCTGGGCGTGCCGACCACCCGCGCGCTGAGCCTGGTGGCGACCGGCGAGATGGTGATCCGCGACATGTTCTACGACGGCAACCCGGAGCCCGAGCCGGGCTCGGTGGTATGCCGCGTCGCGCCGTCGTTCGTGCGCTTCGGCAACTTCCAGATCCACGCCGCGTGCGACGAGCTCGATGCGCTCAAGCGTCTCGCCGATTATGTGATTCGCGAGCACTACCCTGGTTCAACCTACCAGGAATTTTTTCATGAGGTTTGCCGGCGTACCGCCTTGCTGATGGTCGACTGGATGCGCCTCGGGTTCGTGCACGGCGTGATGAACACCGACAACATGTCGATCCTGGGACTGACGATCGACTACGGCCCCTACGGCTGGCTGGAGGGCTACGATCCGTCCTGGACCCCGAACACCACGGACGCGGGGCGGCGTCGCTACTGCTACGGCAACCAGCCGCATATCGGGCTTTGGAATCTGACCCGGCTGGCCGCGGCGCTGATCCCGCTGATCGAGGACCGCGACGCGCTGCAGCAAGGGCTGACGGCCTACGGCGAGACCTACGATCAGGCCTGGGGCGACAGCATGGCCCGAAAGCTCGGCCTGGTCTCGCTCGATCCGCCGGACGACGAAGCCCTGGTCAACGATCTGTTCGAGGCCCTGCAGCGGGTCGAGACCGACATGACGCTGTTCTTCCGCCTGCTGGCGTCGGTGCCGACGGACCCCTCGGCGGAAGAGGCGGCGCTCGTCGAGCCGCTGCGCCGGGCGTTCTATACCGACGACGCCTTCTCGCCCGAGCCGCGGAGCCGGATGG
>DASYPG010000338.1:0-2249 GCA_036006885.1 Burkholderiales bacterium
CACCGGCATCGGCAGCGACTCGAGCGCGTGATAGGCGGCGAAGGCCTTCAGCCGGCGCGCGCGCACCTGGTCGATGCTCATGCCGGCGCGCTCCTTCACGTCGGCGCCCGCGCAGAACACCGGGCCATTGCCGCGCACAAATACCAACCCGATATTTGGGTCAACCTCTGAAGCAATCCGACGAAGGTCCTCGCACATCGCATCGTTCAGCGCGTTACGCGCATCGGGGCGGTTCAGCGTGATGGTGCCGACCGCGTCCTCGACCGAATAGAGGACGGTCATGGCGGCGGCTTCCTTCCCAGCTCGGCGAGGATCTTGTGCGTGTGCTCGCCGAGCGCCGGCGGCCGCCCGATCTCCGGGTTGTCCCAGCCGAGGAACTTGTAAGGCAGCGCGAGCGCCTTGAATTCGCCGACACCCGGGTAGTCGAAGCTGCCGACGAGGCGGCGCGCCCGCACGTGCGGGTCGTTCAGGATCTCCGCTACGTCGTTCACCGGGCCGACGGGCACCTGCGCGTTATCCAGCTTCTCGATCAACTCCTCACGCCCCCATTTGGCAATAACGTCGCCAAGCACGCTCATCACCTCGTCGCGCCTTTCCACCCGGATCGCGTTGGAGCCGAAGGCGGCGCCCCATTCTGCGATCTCCAGGGCCTGGCACAGCGGCGCCCAGTGCCGGTCGCTCGCCGTGATGTGGGCGTATTTTCCGTCGCGGCACCGGAAGGTCGCGGAAGGCACGCGCCCCGGATGCTCGGTTCCGAGGCGCGGCGGAACTTCGCCGAGCGCGAAATAGCGCGCCGCGGCAAGGGTGAGCAGCGCCACCTGGCCGTCCAGCATCGAGAAGTCGACGTGGCAACCCTTGCCGCTGCGCGTGCGTCCGGCAAGCGCGGCAAGGATGGCGATGGCGATCCACAAGCCCGAAGTCAGGTCGGCGACCGGCAGTCCCGGCTTCACCGGGCCGCCGCCGCGCTCGCCGGTGAGGCTCATGATGCCGCCCATTGCCTGGAACACCGTGTCGTAGCCCTTCTTGTGCGCGTAGGGGCCGCTCTGGCCGAACCCCGTGCACGAGACGTAGACGAGCCCGGGATTGAGCGAGGCAAGCACGGCGTAGTCGAGGCCGTAGCGTGCGAGCGTCCCGACCGGAAAATTCTCGAGCACGACGTCGGCCTTCTGCGCGAGCTCGCGGATGACCTGCCGGCCTTCGTCAGAGCGCAGGTCGACGGTGATCGATTCTTTGGAGCGGTTGCAAGCGAAGTAGTAGGCGCTGTCCTTTGCGAGCTGCGGCTCGAAGCCGCGCGTCTCGTCGCCGCTGCCGGGCTGCTCGACCTTGACCACGCGCGCGCCGAGCTCGGCGAGGATCATCGACGCGAACGGACAGGCGAGCACCCGCGACAGGTCGAGGATCGTCACATGGTCGAGCGGCTTCAAGTCGCAGGCCTCATTTCGCCAATTTCTGGAAGTTGCGCATGCGCCTGTTGGTGTCCCTCCCTCGCTCGAGCGCCGCCGCGAGCGGCAGGTCGGCCGCCTCGTGGAACAGGCGCTTGGTTTCCGTTCTGGCAGCGGGCGCCATGGCGGCAAGCTTTTCTCCATAGGAAAGGGCTTGTGCCATCAATTCATGTTCGGCGACCACGCGGTTCACCATTCCGAGCTCGAGCGCCCGTTGCGCGCCGATCGGCTCGCCGAGCGCGACGAGCTCGAACGCGGCCTTGCGTCCGACCTGGCGCACGAGGTTCGCCATCACGATGGCGGCGACGATGCCGTGCTTCGCCTCGGGGTAGCCGAGCTTCGCGCCGGCCGCCATCACCGCGATGTCGGCCGCGATGGCAAGCCCCGCGCCGCCGCCCATCGCCGCGCCGTTGATCGCCGCCACGATAGGCTTAGAGATCTTCGAGAACGCGAGGTGAAGTTGCATGGTGAGCTCGGCGCGCTCCTCGGCGGCGTGCGGATCCTGCAGGCCCTTGAACTCCGTCAGATCGGCGCCCGCGCAGAACCCCTGCCCTGCGCCGGTCAGCACGACGCAGCCGACGCCTTCAGCTCGATCAGCTTCCTTGAGGTTCTCGAAGAGGGCCTTGGTGAGGTCCGAATTGAGCGCGTTGCGCTTCTCCGGGCGATTCATTGTGAGAACACGGACCGCACCCCGGTCTTCGACGAGCAATACGCTCATAGAGAGGCGAGCCTCCGTCTCGCTTCCTCCGCTTCCGCCACCAGCCGCCGCATGATCTCGGCGGCCGGAAGGATCTCCTCGACCAGACC
>DASYPG010000339.1:0-4504 GCA_036006885.1 Burkholderiales bacterium
CAGGCAGTAGCCGTTACGGCAGCAGGGCGAAGGAGCGCAGCGCCGAGCCGGTGCCGCCGCGCATCTTGAGCGGCGGCACGACCAGCAGGAACTCGTACTCCTTCGCCGCCGCGATCTCATCGAGCAGGAAGTTCTCGATGATGTTGATCCCGTTGTCCGCGATCACCAGCATGTGGACCGGGAAGACCTGGAACTGCGGCACCTCCGGCGGGAACGAGACCGGCGGGCGCACCTCGAAGGTCAGCGTGTCGTTCCCGACGACACGGGCGCCCTGGTCGATGAGCCAGTGCGCGCCAGTGACGCCGACGCCGGCGGCATTGTCGCCTTTGTAAAGCGCGGGGTTCTCGCTGAAATAGCGGCCCCAGCCGGTGCGCACGAGCACCGTGTCGCCGCGCTTGATCTTCACGCGCTGGTGGCGCGCGGTGTCCCGCAGGAGATCGCCGGTGATGTTGAATGCGCCCGCCAGCGGATCGGCGTTGCGGTTGACGAATCGCGCCACGTCGAGCAGCACGCCGCGGTTCACCAGCAGCTCGGTGGGGTAATGCGCGATGTCGAGGTTCGCACCCACGCCACTGCGGCCGATGCCGAGCGGGTTGCTCGTGGACTTGGCCGCGTCGACGCCGCCGAAGAGCAGGCCGTTGTGCCCGATGTGCCCGATCGCGTCGATGCTCGGCGCGCCGTGCTGGCCGCTCCAGCGCATCACCTCGCCGGTGAACGAGAGCTGGCCGCCGTCGCCGAAGGTACCGCGCGTGCTGGTGTGATTGGCCGCCTGGTGCAGCGGATCCTGCGCCGGATCGTTGGTCGTCGAGAAGCTCGGGTTGACGCCGGCGATCGGCGAGTTCTCGTCCCAGAGCTGCGAGAGGTCGAAGAGCCGCGCTTTCTGCACGGTGCGGATGAACTTGTCGATGTCGTGGTCGTCGTCGGCCCGGACTTCGCGGCCGATCAGCGCTTCACCCAATGCCCCCGCGAGGGCGGCGAATCCTGCGGTGGCGACGAACCTGCGGCGCCCGTTGGTGGCGTCTTTCATACGAGCCTCCTCCCAGAAAGTTGCAACCGATGATCCGCGCAAGGCGCGGCGGCGTCAACGCCGGGGGCGGAACGCTAGAAGCGCAGGCTGAGCCCGGCCGCCACCGCCCAGTCGGACGTAAGCTGCACGCCGTTCACGTACTGGTAGAGCGGCAGCTGGACGAACCCGTAGGCCTGCAGGCGCTGCGTCAGCATGTAGCTCACCCCGGGGCTGAGGAACACGAACTTGCCGCCGCTGTCCTCGGGCTCGGCGTCGCTTCCGCTGTCGCGCGCCTTGTGCAGGAAGTTGAGCTGCAGCATCAGTCCGAGCTTGTCGCCGACATTCCTGCGGTAGCCGAGGTCAACCGAGGTGCGCGTGCCCGGCTTGAAGTTTTCGTGCTCGTCGAACGGCGTCTGGACCAGCAGGTCGGCGAACCAGGCCGAGCCGGAGCCGAGCACGCGGCTGAAGTAGCCGCCGATGAGGAGATCGGTGGTGCCGGTGCCGGGCTGCAACGTGCGCTCCGCCAGCTCTCCCTCCGAGTTGCGCACGTCGGTCTTGCCGGTGGGCAGCTTGAGCCCGAAGTTGAGGCCGAAGAAGTCCAGGCGCTCCGCGCCGGCGCTTTCGGCGTGCCACTGGCGCCGGCCGAGCACGCGCGCGTCGCCGAGCTCGGTGAAGTTCCAGGTTTCGGGGAGCTGCTCGCCCATGTGGTTGTGGATGTGGGTATGGAACTTGTCGACGATCGGCAGCGTGGCCGACACGCCCCAGGCGTCGTTGAACGTGTAGTCGAAGGTGCCCAGCCAGTTGCGGTTGATGGTCCGAACCTCGTCATGGTGCGCCGGGATCTCGCCGACGCCCACCTTGCGGCTGCCCGCCATCGGCTGATCCTGGTCGATGTACTCGTAGCGCAGGTCGAACCGCGCGCCGGGCTCGGTCCACTGCCCCTGCACGTTCCAGTTGGTGTTGACCATGCAGAACGCAGAGCCGCAGGAAGCCGCGGCCTCGGCCGCGGCGCTCATCGCGAGCGCCGCCAACAGCAATCGTTTCATCGTCTCCTCCCGCCAAAACACCATGACGCGCGCGGCTAAGCGCCGCGCGCACTCTCAAAGCTGCAAGTCGATCAGGAGAAAGCGGGCGGCGCCCGGGCAAGGCCCGGATGAAACTGCGGAGAAGGATTCGCTACCGGCTCGACGCCGGCGACCGCCTCGGCAACGCGAGGCGGCAGGAAAGAAAGCGTGCTGCGGACCGACAGCGCGGGCTTCTGGCTCGCGTCGGATAGCGATAAATTGTCGCAGGCACAGACATGACCCGATCCGGGCGGACAGCCCGGCGACCAGTCATGCCGTTGGGTGTTGGAAGAATTTCCACCGCCATCCAGGTGCGCGGTCTTGTGATTCTCCCCCTTGTGTGCGAGCGCCGCGCCAGGCGACCCGACGAGGAGTGCGGCAAGAAGGAAGAGCAGCGCCCTCACGCGGGCGATTCTAGCGCCGGGTATCGCGGAAAGTCACGACCGACCAAGTCTCCATCCCGTTCGGCATGATGAGGCGCGCGCTCAGGCGGTCGCCCACGCGCGGACTGAGGCCGCTCGCGGTGAGCCTGTTCTCACCTGCTGGAACGAGCTTCGCCTGCTGCGCCGCGCGCCCCGGCCCTGACACGCTCAGCCAAGCGCCTTTCAGGTCGTGCGCGGTGATCGGCGTTGCGCTGTCGTGATCCTCCACGTACACCTCGACGATGCCTTCCCTGGATACGAACTCGACCGTACCGGATGAAGGTGGGGTGGTAGGGGGGGCGGCCCTGCAGGTCGGAGTGGCCGACGCGGCGCATGTCCTTCTGCTCGCCGCTCTGGCTTATTCCGCGGTGGCTGCCGCGATCGTCGTCGTCGCGGTCGGCGAAGGCCATGGGGACGATGGACGCAAGAACTGCCGCCGCAACCGCGCTCAGCGCGAGCCCGGTGCGGCTGTTTCGCGAAATCGACATTGCTCCTCCTATCAATGGGAACGACCGGATCTCTTCTTGGTGCAGGGGAATGCAGGCGGCTTGCCCATTTCGGGCGCTAGCGCGCGATGCGTTTCCCAACGTGTTTCTAGCACCGTGGGATAAGCACCACAAATTGAACTCGCTCACGAGTTCATGACCTTCCGCCATCAATCGAGGAAGCGCTCCGCGCGCTCCATTGTTGGCGACTCAGCGAATGCGATTCGGGCTCTGCTCCAGCTCCTTGCGACGCTCGGCTGGCATGGCGTCCAGCATTTCCTGCACGTACTCGACACGGTGGCGGCCGACCTGCAGCGCGAGCGGCGTCGGCTTCTTCACGAAGCACCAATCGCAGCGGCCGATCGCCCCGGTCGGGATGAAGCGGTGGCAGTCGAAGCAGCGGTCGCGCTCGGCGAGCGGCCGCCTGAGGGTATTGCGCCGGTAGACCATCAGGCCGTCGCGCAGCTTCGGCCAGTTCGGCAGCCGCACTTCTTCCTCGAGCGTCCAGTTGAGCGCGAGCTCGCGATGGAAGCGCACCGAGCCGGTGGCGCCTTGCGGCTCGCCGATGTAGATGAGCGTATCGCCGCGGTAGGCGCGCAGCACCGAATAGCTCGCCCGGTCGTCGTCGAAGGGCGGCCAGCAGAGAACGAGGGTGCGATCGCCGTGGCGACGCGCCGCGCGCACCGAGTCTTCGCGTCCGATCGCCATCCAGGGCGCGCGCGCGACGCGGTGATAGTCGTTCGGCGCTTCGGCGGGCGGGGCGATGTCGTACGGCAGCACGTCGACGCCGCGTGCCTTGAGCAGCGCGCTCCAGTACCCCATGCCGGCGCCGCACTCGATGAGCGGCGCATGCGCGGCCAGAACGTCTAGGGCGCGCGCGTTCGGCACGCCCCAGGAAAAAAGGGAAGCCAGCTCGCGCCGCCGTCCTTCCAGATCGAGCTCGGGCCAGAGCTCGCGCGGCGCGGCCAGCAGCATTGTCATCAGCTCGAGGCAGGGGTTCTCGCCTGCCACGAGCGAAGGCGCGAGCGCCTGGGCCTCCAGGCGCTCGCGGTACTGCCTGAGGATTACTGCTGCGCCCACTACCAGCGGCGCGTATCCAGCGCGCCGGCGTCGTACATGATCTTGCCGCCCACGACGGTGAGTACCGAGCGGATCCTCCGCAGGTCCTCGGACGGAATGCTGAAGTAGTCGCTGTTCAGCACGACCAGGTCGGCGAGCTTGCCTTCCTCGATCGAGCCGAGGTCGTCCTCCTCGCGCAGGAACCAGCCGTTCTTGCGGGTATAGAGCTCGAGCACCTCCTGGCGCGAGATCTGCTGGCCGCCGTTGATCAGCACGCCGCGCGCGTTCAGGCCCGTAGTCGCGTAGTACATGTGGAGCCACGGGTTCATCGGCGCGATCTGCATGCCGTCGGAGCTCATGCCCGAGTGGATGCCGTCCGGACGGTTGCCCGAGTCGACGATCATGCGGAAGGGAGGCCCGGCGTACGGCGCCACCGTGCTCGTCGTCGGGTTGCCGGCGAGGTACTGC
>DASYPG010000340.1:0-2470 GCA_036006885.1 Burkholderiales bacterium
GCCGGGCGAGGTGCTGCCGTTCTCGACCGGCGTGATCATGGAGCCGCTGCCGGTGGAGCGCATCGTGGCCGGCCTGCCGCAGGCGCTGCAGGCCGACAGCGACTGGCTCGGGGCGGCCGAAGCGATCATGACCACCGACACTGTTCCCAAGGCTTTCTCGAGAAAGACCAGAATGTCCAGCGGCGAAGCCACGGTCACCGGCATCGCCAAGGGCGCCGGGATGATCCGGCCCGACATGGCGACCATGCTCGGCTTCGTCGCCACCGACGCCGCGGTTTCGCGGAAGAGCCTGCAGGACATGCTGGGAAGGGCCGCTGACCAGTCGTTCAATTGCATTACCGTCGACGGCGACACCTCGACCAACGACGCCTTCATCCTCATCGCCACCGGCGCCGGGCCTGCGGTATCCCGGAAGAAGGATTTGCAGAAACTGGAGGAAGCAATAACTGCCGTTTCGCAGCAGCTCGCGCAGGCCATCATCCGCGACGGCGAGGGCGCGACCAAGTTCGTCGCTGTCCGGGTGGAGCGCGGGCGCGATGCCGCGGAATGCCGTCGGGTGGCGTACGCCATCGCGCATTCGCCGCTGGTGAAAACCGCCTTCTTCGCTTCCGACCCCAACCTCGGGCGGATTCTCGCGGCCATCGGCTATGCCGGCGTTGCCCTCGACACGGCGAAGATCGACTTGCACATCGACGACGTGCTGGTCGCCAAGGGCGGCGGCCGCAACCCGGGCTACAAGGAAGAGCAGGCCGTCGCGGCCATGAAGAAGCCGGAGTTCACCGTGCGTGCGGTCCTCAACCGCGGCCGGGCCGAGGCGACGGTCTGGACTTGCGACTTCTCGTTCGACTACGTGAAAATCAACGCCGAGTATCGGACATAGATGCGTCTCCCGTAGACGCTCCTGACCTTGAGCAAGGACCTCGAAAAGATCCTCGAGCGGCTGGACCAGCTGCTCCCGCCCCTACCGCCGCAGACCGACTGGGACGCGAGCGTCGCGTTCCGCTGGCGCAGCGCCGGCCGGCGCGGTACCCCGGGGTGGCTGCAGCCCGTGCGCCATGTGCACAAGATCAAGCTCTCGGACCTGCGCGGCGTCGATCGGCAGATCGAGCGCGTGGAGCAGAACGCGCGCCAGTTTCTCGAGGGCAGGCCGGCGAACAACGTGCTGCTCACCGGCGCGCGCGGCACGGGCAAGTCTTCGATCGTCAAAGGCCTGCTCAACAAGTACGCGAAACAGGGCCTGAGGCTGATCGAGGTCGAGAAGAACGACCTGGTCGACCTGCCCTTCATCGTCGATCAGGTGGCGCCGCGCAAGGAGCGGTTCCTGCTCTTCTGCGACGACCTGACCTTCCACGGCGCGGAGGAAGGCTATATCGCGCTCAAGGTCGCGCTCGACGGGTCGATCTCGACCACCTCGGAGAACCTGCTCATCTGCGCCACCTCGAACCGCCGCCACCTCATGCCGGAGTACATGGCCGAAAACCTGGAGACGCGCTACGTCGGCGAGGAAATCCATCCCGGCGAAACCGTGGAGGAGAAGATCTCGCTCTCGGAGCGCTTCGGCCTGTGGGTGACGTTCTATCCCTTCGACCAGGATGAGTACCTCGAGATCGTCGATCACTGGTTGAAGGCCCTGGGCGGGTCTGCGCGCGACGCGCACGAGGAAGCGCTGCAATGGGCGCTGCAGCGCGGCTCGCGCAGCGGCCGGGTGGCGTATCAATTCGCGCGTGACTGGGCCGGGCGCAATTCAAGCAAGAAGTGAGGCAGTAGAGGTCGCCGCCGCGGTGATCCAGCGGCCCGACGGCGCTTTCCTGCTTGCGCAGCGGCCGCAGGGAAAGGTGTACGCGGGGTATTGGGAATTTCCCGGCGGCAAGGTCGAGCCCGGCGAGCCGGCGGCCGGGGCGCTCTCGCGCGAGCTGCACGAGGAGCTCGGCATCGACGTCGAGACCGCCTACCCGTGGATCACGCGGGTTTTCACGTATCCGCACGCCACCGTTTGCCTGCGATTTTTCAGGGTCGTTTCGTGGAAAAAAGAGCCTCACCCTCGGGAAGACCAGGCGATCGCGTGGCAGCGGCTGGGCGCGGGTATGGTTTCGCCCATGCTGCCGGCGAACATGCCGGTGCTCGCCTCGCTTGGACTACCGGTGGAATACGCCATCACCGATGCCGCGCGATGGGGAGCTGCCGCGATGCTCGACAAGCTCGAGCGAGCGCTGGAGCGGGGCCTGAAGCTCGTGCAGCTGCGCGAGCCGGGGCTCGGCGCCGAAGAGCGCAGGATCTTCTGCGAGAACGCGATCGCCCGCGCGCATCGCTACGGCTGCAAGGCGATGGTGAAAGCCCCGCATCCGGGCGCGGACGGCATCCATTTCACGGCTTCCGAGCTGATGAACCTGAACGAAAAGCCGGGCGGTCTGCTGGTCGCCGCTTCATGTCATACGCGCGAAGAGCTCGAGCGCGCGATGCAGCTCGAGCT
>DASYPG010000341.1:0-2133 GCA_036006885.1 Burkholderiales bacterium
GGCTGACCCCGCTCGTCACCCGGGATTGCATGATCGGGGTCGCCGTACCGAAGGTTTCATGAGGGTTTCATAAGGAGTGGCCAGAAAGCCGATCGAGCCCAGGGCAGTGGTGCCGCTCGGCGACTGCGCGGCGTACATCGAATTCGCCGACAAGCTCGATCTCGAGGTGAACGCATTCGTGCAGCAGCTCGCGGCAGCGATACACGCGCGCGCTCGGCCGTGGATGCGCGACGTGGTGCCCGCGCTCGGCGGCATCGCGCTGCACTACGATCCCGACCATCCCGACGTGCACGGCGACGCGCTGGAGGCCGCCGCGATCCTGGTGCAGGAATGCATGAAGGACGGCGCCGCCGGCGGGGAAGAAGTGCCCGCACGCACCGTGGAGGTGCCGGTGTGCTATGAGCGCGAGTTCGCTCCCGACATCGAGGAGGTCGCCAGGCAGGTGAAGCTCGACGTCGGCGAAATCGCCCGGACCCACGCCGCGGGCGAGTATCGAGTGCTGATGATCGGCTTCGCCCCGGGTCACGCGTACATGAGCGGCCTCGACGCGAAGCTCGCGGTACCCCGGCGCGCGGCGCCGCGGGCGCTGGTCGCGCCGGGCGCGGTGGCGATCGCCAACGAGCAGACCGTGGTCTATCCCTACGCCATCTCCGGCGGCTGGAGCGTCATCGGCCGCACTCCGCTCGCGGTGTTCGATGCGGCCCGCGAGGCGCCGAGCCTGCTTGCGCCGGGCGACCGGGTCCGCTTCCGGCCCATTTCGGCGGAGGAATTCTTGGCGCTGCACAAATGAGCATCCGGGTGCTCAGGCCTGGGCTGCTCACGACGCTGCAGGATTACGGCCGCCACGGCCTGCAGCGCGTGGGCCTGTGCCCCGGCGGCGCCATGGACCCGGTGGCGCTTGCCCTGGCCAACGCGCTGGTGGGGAATGAAGCCGCCGAGGCGGCGCTCGAGATCACCGTGATCGGCCCCGAGATTTCCTTCGAGGAGGAGGCGCTGGTCGCTGTGTGCGGCGCCGAGTTCGACGGCAGCTTTCCGCATAACCGACCGGTGCTTGCGCCGGCGGGGAGCCGGTTCAACGTCGGGCGCGCGGCGCGCGGCGCGCGCGCCTATCTCGCGGTGGCTGGGGGCTTCGCGGTCGAGCCGGTGCTCGGCAGCCGCAGCACCTACCTGCCTGGGCACTTCGGCGGCTTCCAGGGCCGAGCGCTCAAACACGGCGACGCCCTCGCGCTGCGCGATCCCGGCGCGACGCAGCGCTTCTCAAAGCTGAAGAAGACCCGCAACGGCACCGTCAGGTGGTCGGCGCCGCCGTTCACGCTGCCCGACCGCGTGCCGATCCTGGTGCACGTGCTGGAGGGGCAGCACTTCGCGAGCTTCGACTCGAACGCGCAGCGCAGCTTCTTCGACACGGTGTGGAAGATCGCGCCGGAGTCGAACCGCATGGGCTTTCGCCTGACGGGCCCGGCGCTCGTGCGCAGCGAGCAAGGTGAGATACTCTCCGGGCCGACCGCGCTCGGCAGCGTGCAGGTGCCGGCGAACGGGACGCCGATCGCGCTCATGGCCGATCACCAGACTACCGGCGGGTACCCGAGGATCGCGGAGATCGTCTCCGCCGACGTGGCGCGCCTGGCTCAGCTCGCGCCCGGCGGCACGGTCCACTTCTCGCGCTGCGACCTCGGCATGGCGGCGGAGCTGCGCCACGACGCCAAGGAAAGGCTCGCAACCGCTCTACGCGGCATAGCGTGGAACTACGGCCAATGACCACCATCGACATCAATTGCGACATGGGCGAGAGCTACGGCGCATGGAAAATGGGCGCCGACGCCGCCGTGATGCCGCTCATCTCCTCGGCCAACATCGCCTGCGGTTTTCACGGCGGCGATCCGGCGACCATCCGCAGCACGGTGAAGCTCGCGGTGGATTACGGCGTGGCGATCGGCGCGCATCCGTCGCTGCCCGACCTGCAGGGCTTCGGCCGTCGGGTCATGAAGATCTCGCCGCAGGACATGTACGACCTCGTGGTCTACCAGGCGGGCGCGGTCGAAGCGTTCGCCCGCGCCGCCGGCGCGCGGCTGCACCACGTGAAGTGCCACGGCGCGCTCTACAACATGGCGGCGAACGACGAGGGCCTCGCCG
>DASYPG010000342.1:0-16425 GCA_036006885.1 Burkholderiales bacterium
GCCCGCCTGGCAGCGGTAGCGGCTGGTCGATCTTGCGAACGACCGGCGGCGGCAGTCGCATCACCGCCGGCTCGTTCGCTTCGGCGGCCTTGATGCGCTCATAGGGACGCAACTGCTGCGCGATCTCCGGATCCGGATGCAACGGACGGCCGACATGCGGGTCGAGCGGCGGAGACACCGTGCCGCGCGCAAAATCGGCGCCGCGCTGGTCGAGCTGGATGATCGCACGCTGGATCTCCTGCTGATGCATCTGCTGCGCCGCGCAGGTGAGCGGGCACAGCAAAATCGCGGCGGCGAGCTTCACGGCTTCATTCCTGGCAACTCTTGGAACCCATTCTAATGGCTGGTATTCCTTCGCTTCGCCTGCGCAGCTTTCATCCCGCTTACGCTTCTCCTCGGATTGGATAGACTAGCCGCATGATCGTACGGCAGCCCGCCGAGGGCGAAACGCTCGTAGTCGGCCAGACCGATCACTCGCGCCTCGTCGGGCAGCTCGCGGCGCACTGGGGAAACGGCGAGGTCGCTCGTCCCGATCCGTGGGAATCGGTGGTGCGCGCGGCGATCTACCATGACTACGGATGGCTCACCTACGAGTCCAATCCGCTGGTGGATCCGCAAAGCGGCGAGCCTTACCGCTTCCTCGGATTGCCGCTCGAGGAGCGCCAGCTCGAGTCTTACCAGTGGTGCATCGACTGGATGGCCAAGACCGACCTCTATTCCGCGCTCATCATCAGCCGGCACCGCACAGGATTGTGGAAGGGCCGCTACGGCTCGATGGAGCATCCGAAGGGAAAATACGATCTGCACAGGCTGGACCCCAGGATCATCGAGCTCATCGAGCGCAACGAGGCCTGGCAGGAAGAGAAGCTGAAGTCGCTCGACGAGCGCGCGCGCAAGAGCTTCCCGGCCAACTACCGCATGATGCAGGTGTGGGATCTCCTAGGCCTGTACTTCTGCTGCCAGGAGCCCTACGAGGACTACATCGACCCCGTGCCGACGGGCTTCGGCGGCAAAGGCAGGCGCATGGCGATGAAGCCGGCTGGCGCGCGCAAGGTGCTGTTCGATCCGTACCCGTTCGACCAGCCGCGCTTGCGAATCCAGCTGTCGTGCAAGCGGCTGCCGCAGCGCAAGTACGCGAGCGCCGCCGAGTTCCGGCAGGTGTACTTCAAGGCGCCGAACGAGCTCGTCGAGTACGAGCTCCTGGCTGCATGAGCACGAGCACGGTTCCGAGGATCACGAGCGCCGCGCCGGCGAGCGTGAAGAGCGAGACGGCTTCGCCGAGGAACAGCGCGCCCCACAGCACGCCGAACACCGGAATTAGGTAGGTGACGGTGAGCGCGCCGGTCGCGCCGATGTCGGCGACCAGGCGAAAATACAGGAGATACGCGATCGCGCCGCAGACCAAGCCGAGGGCCGCCATACTGGCTGCGACCAGCGGCGTCGGCGCCGCCGCGGGCGGCGACAGCGCGATGAACGGCGCGAGGAGGACGCCAGCCGCGAGTTGCGTGCCGACCGCCATGCCGCGCGAAGGCACATCGCTCGCCCAGCGCTTCATGTAGCCGCCGGCAAGCCCATAGCAGAAGGCAGCGCCGAGCGCCGCGCACACGGCAGCATAGGGAATCGCTTGGCCCGGCTGGGGCTGCGTCACCAGCGCCACACCGGCGACGCCAACGACCAGGCCGACGACCTGGCCCGTGCTCATGCGCTCGCGCAGCAGCAGCACGGACCAAAGCGCGCCCCACATCGGCGAGGTCGCGTTCAGCACCGACATCAATCCCGCGGTCAGGGTTAGCGCGGCGTAGGCCCACAACAGGAAGGGCAGGCCCGAGGTCAGGATGCCGACGATCACGTACTCGCGGGCGAAGCGCCGCAACTCGGGGTGGTAGCCCGTCGCGGCGAAATACGCTGCGAGGGTAACGCCGGCGATTAGCGTTCGCAGCTCGGCGGTCAATACCGGTCCGAGGACCGGGGCGGCGATGCGGGTGAACAGGAACGACGCGCCCCAGATCGCGGCGAGCAGCAGCAAGCGCGCCGCGTCCGCCCGCCGCATGCCTAGCGTTTCTTTTCCAGCGCGAGGAGCTTCCGCTTGCGCTGCAATCCCCAGGCGTAGCCGCCCATGCCGCCGTCGGTGCGCACCGCGCGGTGGCAGGGCACGGCAAGCGCCACCGGGTTGGCGCCGCAGGCACTGCCGACCGCACGCACCGCCGCGGGCGCGCCGATGGCGCGGGCGATCTGCCGATAAGTGCGGGTCTCGCCGCGCGGGATGCGCCGCAGCTCGTCCCACACGCGGCGCTGGAACACCGTGCCGCGGATGTCGAGCGGCAGCCGGGCGAGGCTCGCCTCGCCTTCGATGAAGGCCAGGATCTTGGCTTTCAGGTCCTTCAAGTCGCTCGGGACGATCTCGGCGGCGCTGAACTCCTCCGCGAGGAGGCGCTCGAGGCGCTTGGCCTCATCGCCCAGCTTGACGGAGCAGAGGCCTTTGTCCGTCGCCGCGATGAGCACGGTGCCGAGGGGCGAGGAGAAGGAGCAGTAGGAGATGCGCTGGCCTTTGCCCTTGGCGCGGTAGTCGCGCGCCTTCATGCCGAGCATCGGCTTTTCGTAGAAGCGCGACACCGATCCGTAGCCGGCGTCGAACACCGCATCGGCTACCCGGCGGCCGTTCTGAAGCGAAGACTTCACCGATTCCACGCGGTGGGCGTCCTGATAGTCCCGCGGCGAAATCCCGAAGGCTTCCTTGAAGCGGCGCTGCAGATGAAACCGGCTTGCGCCCACTGCGCCGGCGAGCTCGCCGAGCGTCACCCGCTCTCCGCGGCGCGCATCGAGATAAGCCTTTGCCTTGTCTACGAATCCGTCCATACACGCACTCTACCCGTCCGCGCGGGGCGCATCTATCCGCTTCTTGCTAGAACTTCTTCGTGACCGAGAAGGCAAGGAAGTCACGATCACTGTAGCGGTCCGCATCGCTGCCTTTGCCTAGGTAGGAGCGATAAGACAGGCGCGCCGTGAGCGCGTGCTCGAGGACCAAATCTGCCGCGAGGATCACTCCTTTGTTCCCTTCCAGCAGCGTGCCGAGGGTGATTGGCGCCTTGCCATCGACATCATGGATCCAGGTAACGGATGGCGAAACGCTCTGCATGCCAAGCGTGTCCGGATAGTCCAAGCGGGTGCCGATGCGGTAGCCCCAAGCCGAACGGGTCGCGAGCCCGACGCGCCTTCGCCCGTTCGAGTCGGGACGGATGCTCACGCTCGCATCGAGAAGACCTTCCTTGAACTCGTGCACATGCATGCCGCCGACCTCTGCCGCAACCGACCAGCGCCCGGCGCCGAGGATCGGCGGCAACCCTTGGGACAGCGAAGCGGCATATTGCGAGACGTCGAAACGCTGATAGCCGCTCATCTCGATATTGAAGAAATTCGCCGCGTTTGCGGCAGTGATGCCGCCGCGAGCCGCGATCACCGGGTTGGCGTTCAGCGCAGCAAGAGTCGCGCCACAGGCCGGGCTTGAGGGATTGGGCGCGCAGGCCGCAGTCGCCGCCGCGGGCGCGAGGCCTGCGGTGATGAGTGCATCATCGTCGATTTGAAGCGGCTGCCGCAGCCGCATCGAATAGTCGACGCTGATCCGCGTAGCCTTGGCGGGCACAAAACGGGCGGAACTGCCCACGACGGTCACGTGGCGAGGATATTCCACGAAGTAGCTTCCGCTCGACGTGTAGTCCGGGGCGCCCGTGCCCTGCAGCCCGCTCAGCGTCCCGGTATTGAGGCTCACGATCGGCTCGCGACTGTGCACGCGCATGGCGTAGGCCGAGATGGCAAGGCTCGCCGTCCCGAATCCGGGAGACTCCACCCGGGCGCCGAACTGGCCGTCGGCGCCCGGCTCCCGGTCGGCGGTGCGTGGGACTTTCGACCCGAAGGGGGTGGCGGGCGTGACGACGGACATGTCCGTATCCGGAACCAACGGCGAACCCTGCCCGAGCTGGATGAAGCGTCCGCCCGGAGAATAGTAGTCGTTGCCGCTCAGAAAAGTCCCCGCAGCCTCCGACTCCGTCGGTTCGAAGCCGAGTTGGTAGAAGCCTTCCAGCGTCCACCGAGCCCGGGTCTGGAGCCGGGCCGACAGCATCGGCAGTGCCACATAAGCGTCCTTCGCCGTATTTCCTGGTTGGTAGCGGCGCGAAAGCGACACCGGATTGACGGGGGCAATGCTTGGGCCGAACGAGGCGCTTTCGCTCCATCGCAGGATCTGATTGCCGAGGCGCAATCCGCCATAGCCGAGGTAGGCCTCGTTTAGATAGAGGTCCTGGCCTGCCCGCTTACGCGCTGCATCGCCAAAGGAGCGAAACTCGACGTCGGACGCGACAAAATCATAGAAGTAGACGGCCTCCAGCTTGATTTCGGCGCGTCCCGACGACGCCTCGAAGGTTGTCCTGCCCTGCAGCGCCCAGGAGGTGAACCCGCGGTCGTAATTGAGATTGCCGTCATCGTAGTTAATCGAAGTGCCCGTGCCGCCGTTTCCGCCGCCGACCAGCCCCTGGTCGCGCTTGAGGAGGCGCACCATGCCCCCGGCCGAGACCTCCTGGCTGACCGTGCTCTCAAAGCTGTCGGCGCCGCTTGCAGCTGGTGCAAAGGCCAGGGAAAGCAGCAAGGGACGGCCTAGACTGATTTTTCGCTTTCGATGTACTTGCGCGAGGTGCGCGGATCGAGCCCGGTGCGCTTGGCGACGTCTGCATAGGTACCGAGCCGGCGATACAGCATGCGGCTATAGGCCGCCAGCAACTCGCCCGCCGTGAGTTCGCCTTTGCGCAACCTTTCCACCAGCGCACCCTCCTCGTCTGCGGCGCCTTCTGACAGCGGCGGCGCATAGCGTCCGGTGAGCAGCACTCGCCGCACCGCCTGCTCCAGCTCCCGCACGTTTCCGGGCCACGCATAGCCGCGCGGCAGATCGTGCTCGAGAACTTCTAGCACGGAAGCGGCAAGCCCGGCATCCCCAGTTCCTGCGATGCGCTCCACCAGCAGGTGAACCAGGACCTTCAGCTCGGCCGGCGATTCGGCGATGCGTTGGCGCAGAGTCGGGACTTCTATGACGTCCGAGCACAGTCGATAGTAGAAATCCTCGCGAAAGCGGCCGTCGCGGCGCAGCGCGCCCAGCCCGCGGTTGGTTGCCGCGACGACGCGCCCGGCGAAGCGCTTCTTCTCGTGTCCGCCGAGCGCGGTGAAGGTGCGCTCCTGAAGCACCTGCAGCAGCTTGATCTGGACCGGGATCGACACTTCGCCGATCTCGTCGAGGAACAGCGCGCCGTGCGCGCTGCAACGCTCGAACACCCCCTGGTGATGGTCGATCGCGCCGGTAAACGCGCCTTTGCGGTGGCCGAAGAGCTCCGACTCGATGAGCGTCTCGGGATACTGCGAAAGGTTGATGGCGATGAACGTCTCGGCGAAGTTGGTGGCGAAGCGCCGCTCGTTCGAGAGGTAAGGAATGAATTCCGAGCGGCCGATCGCCGCGGCCGCCTGGCCTTTCCCCGTTCCCGTTTCGCCGAGAAGCAAGGTGGAAAAATCCTCCATGCGGCTCCACAGCGAAGCCTCGTAGCCGCGCATGTCATGCGTGAAGACGTTGTTCCAGAGCGCTTCGCGCAGGCGCAGCATCGATGCGCACTCGCCGGGGAGCGAACGCTCGATGAAATAAAACGCGCGCCGCAGCTGGAAGAACAACGAGAACAACCGCACCGCGCGCTCTTCGGGGATGGCGCGGCTTACCAGCTCGGCAATCGTATCTTCGGCAAAGGGCACCGTCAGGGAAGTGCCCGCTTTCTTCTGGCGCTCGATCAGAGCGTCGAGCTGCGGCACGTAGCGGTGATAGGTGACGTAAAAGACCGCCGGCTCCAGGAGCTGGCGGTCTTCCGCGCTCAAGCGGCTTAGCGCACGCGCGCCTTCTCCCAGCAGCGGTGCGAGCCGCGGGCCGACCACGCGCGCAAGCGCCTCACGATCGGCCGTCAGATCGCCGAGCCGCGCCTCGGGGGCCAGCCGGACGATCAGCTTGGCCCGCGCGGCGCTGAAGGGATTGAGAAACGCCACCTCTCCCAGCGCGCCAAAGAACTGGCGATCGGCGGCCGTCAGTCGGTCCTGTGGCATGCATTAAATGTATGTCATAGATACATTAAATGCTATCTAAGTCTCTTACTGCGGATGAGCTTCTTGATCGATATGTATCAATAACAATAACTTAATCACGTGGCATGGACGCTGCATTGTTTGGCCAGCGGCACCACAAACAGGGGAGAGTCCATGAACACCACCACGCTTCACCATCGTCGGCCCGGCCCGCTCAGCGCACTCGCGCTGGTGATCGCACTCGCTTCCGGATGCGCGTCGACGAACCATGGCGCCGAGTCCGCCGCGGAGTTGATTGCGCCGGGCCGTGTAGCCATCGTTGCGGCTCGCTACGTTCCCGAGCCTGAATTCAATACCTACGCGCAAGGAAGAGGCGCGGCAGCCGGCGAGAAAGCCCTGAAGACTGCCGGCTTAGGCGCTTTGGGTGGTGCTTTGGCGCCGCTCATCGTCGCTGCTTATATCCCGCCGGCGATTTTTCTGGCGCCGATCCTCGTACCGATTGGCGCGGTTGCCGGCGCCGTGACCGGCGGCACCGCGGGCGCAATTTCGGGTGCGTGGAACGGCATGCCGTCAGACCAAGTCGCGGCACTCCATCGCCCGGTCGAGCACGCGCGGCGTGAGCTGCGAATGCAGGAACTGATAGCGAAGCACGTGATACAAGAAGGCGCCGCTCTGCCGCACTATCAATTCACTTACCTCGCGGACGCGGGCCCAGCATCCCTGACCCACAGCCCGGACTACCAACGCCTCAAGTCTGACGGATACGACTCGGTGCTCGAGCTCAGTGTGATGAGCATCGGCTTCGAAGCTTCGAAAGGCTCGGCCGTATTTGAAATGAAGCTGCGCGCGCGAGTCGTGCCCCTTGTCGGACATGGCAGCGCGTTCGTGCGCGAGTTGCAGCACCGCGGCCAGTCGCGTGGCGTTCCGGAATGGGCTGCCGACGACGGGAAGCTGCTCCAGCAAGAGCTCGATCAGTCGTATGGCGCGCTTGCGCTGGTTCTGTCTGCGGCCGTGCTTTGGCCGGTTTCGGCCGAGTGACGAAAGAGGAAGAATGTATGGACCCGCTGCCGCTCACTCCGCGGGAAATCGACGTGTTGCGCCTGCTTGCGTGCGGCTGTACGTATACGCAGATCGCCGACCGGCTGGGCGTTTCCTTGCACACGGTTGCGAGCCACATCAAGAACCTTTATCGCAAGCTCGACGTCCACTCCTCGCGCGCGGCGGTCTGGCGCGCGTTCCAACTGCGGATGCTCCTCAACTTTGACGTCGTCTAGGGCCACCATCCGCGCCTCGAGCGGATTTCGCAAACTACTCTGCGCTTTGCAGGCGCTCCCGCTGGGCCTGCAAGGCCTGATCGATTTTCTGCTGCGCCTGCTGCAGGGCCTTTTGCGACTGCTCGAGCTCCTGCTTCCTCGCCGCGGCGGCGGTGGCCGCGGCGCCCATCGTTTCGGCGCCACAGCCTGTGAGCGTGCCGAGCGCGAGCAGCATGATGATCGACGCGAGTCTCATGACCGTCCCTCCCACGTCTCTTCTACCACGCGAGTGGCGGCGCTTCGGTGGAAAACGTCACTCCTTACTTCGGACGCTTGTCGATGACGCGCTTTGCCTTGCCGATCGAGCGCTCGATCGTGCCGATCTTCACGTCGGCGCTGATGCCGATGTAGGACTTTATGCTGTGCCTCAGGCCGGCGGTGGCGCCTGCCTCGCCCTCGACGACTACGGTGAGGTGATCGAGCGGGCCGTCCTTCGATACCTCGAGCACGTAATGGGGGCTCAGCCCGGGCTGCTTGAGGATGAGCTCCTCGATCTGCGACGGAAACACGTTGACGCCGCGGATGATCAGCATGTCGTCGGAGCGGCCCGAGATGCGATCCATGCGGCGCATGGCCCGCGCTGTCGGCGGGAGCAGCCGCGTGAGGTCGCGCGTGCGATAGCGGATCACCGGCAGCGCCTCCTTGGTGAGCGAGGTGAAGACGAGCTCGCCCTTATCGCCCTCCAGCAGTGGCTCGCCGCTCGCCGGATCGACGATTTCGGGATAGAAGTGGTCCTCCCAAACCGTGAGCCCGTCCTTGGTTTCGATGCACTCCTGCGCCACGCCGGGCCCCATTACCTCGGACAGGCCGTAGAGGTCGATCGCCTCGAGCGCGAGCCTGGATTCGATCGAGCGCCGCATCTCGCCGGTCCACGGCTCGGCGCCGAAAATGCCGATGCGCAGCGAGCACGAGCGCGGGTCGAGACCCTGGCGCTGCATCTCGTCGGCGATGGCGAGCATGTAGCTCGGCGTGACCATGATGATGTCGGGTTTGAAGTCCTGGATGAGCTGCACCTGGCGTTCGGTCATGCCGCCGCCCAGGGGAATGACGGCAAGGCCTAGGCGCTCGGCGCCGTAGTGCGCGCCCAGGCCTCCGGTGAACAGGCCGTAGCCGTAGGCCACGTGGACCTTGTCGCCGGGACGCGCGCCTGCGGCGCGGATGGAGCGCGCCATCAGGTGCGCCCATGTGTCGATGTCCTTCGCGGTATAGCCGACCACGGTCGGCTTGCCGGTGGTCCCGGACGAGGCGTGGATGCGCACGATCCGGTCCATCGGCACGGCGAACAGGCCGAACGGATAGGTCTCGCGCAGGTCGGCCTTGGTGGTGAACGGAAAACGCGCCAGGTCCTCGAGCGAGCGGCAATCGTCCGGCTTCACGCCCGCGGCATCGAACTTCCTGCGGTAGTGCGGTACGTTGTCGTAGGCGTGCTGCAGCGACCATTGCAGCCGTTCGAGCTGCAAAGCCCCGAGCGCGTCGGGGCGCGCGGTCTCGATCGGCTCGAGCGGAAAAGTCTTCACTTGCCCGTGTACTGCGGCTTGCGTTTCTGCATGAATGCGCCGACGCCTTCGCGGTAGTCCGCCGACAACCCGGCCTCGCGCTGCAGGTCCCGCTCCAGGTCGAGCTGCGAATCCAGCGAGTTGCCCGCCGAGGCGTGGAGCGCTTTCTTGATCAGGCCATAGCCTTTGGTCGGCCCGACGGCGAATATGCGCGCGATGGCGGAAGCTTCCTCCATGAGGCGCGCATCGTCCACCGCCTTCCAGATGAGACCCCAGCGTTCCGCGTCCTCGGCGCTCAGGCGTTCGGCGAGAAGGGCGAGGCCCATCGCGCGCGCGCTGCCCACGAGGCGCGGCAGGAAATACGTGCCGCCCGAATCGGGCACCAGGCCGAGCTTTGAGAACGACTGCACGAAGCTTGCCGAGCGAGCCGCCAGCACGATGTCGCAGGCGAGCGCGATGTTGGCGCCGGCGCCGGCGGCGACGCCGTTCACCGCGCATACGACCGGCTTGGGCAGCGCGCGCAGACGCCGCACCAGCGGGTTGTAGTGGGAGCCGAGGCTCACCGAGAGATCGATCGGCGCGGCGTCGGCGCTGACGTTGCGCTCGGAGAGGTCCTGTCCGGCGCAAAAGCCGCGCCCCGAGCCGGTGAGCAGCACCGCGCGCACGCCGGCTTCGTCGCGCGCTTCCTCCAGCGCTTCGCGCAACAGCTTGTGCATTTCCGGATTGAAGGCGTTCAGCTTGTCCGGGCGATTGAGCGTCAGCGAGAGAACCCCCGCGTTGCGCGAAACCAGGATCGGTGCCATCGGAAAAGCTTACAATCGGGCGGTGCCCCGAGTCTATTGCATCGACGGTGTCACGCCGGTCTTCGATCCCGAGATCAAGGCAGCCACCCGGTGACCTACCAGTTCATATCGGTCGAGAAGAAGGGGCGCGTCGGCCTCGTTACGCTCACTCGCCCGAAGCAGCTTAACGCGCTGAGCCCCCAGCTGATGGCCGAGCTCGGCCAGGCGCTCAGGTCCTGCGATGCCGACGACGGCATCGGCGCCATCGTCATCACCGGCAGCGAAAAGGCGTTCGCCGCCGGCGCGGATATCGCGGCGATGAAGGACTATGGCTACATGGACGCGTACATGGGCGACTACATCACCGCATGGGAGCATTTCCGTGCCGTGCGCAAGCCCGTGATCGCCGCGGTGGCGGGCTATGCGCTGGGCGGCGGCAACGAGCTCGCCATGCAGTGCGACATCGTGATCGCCGCCGACAACGCCAAGTTCGGTCAGCCCGAGGTCAATCTCGGCATCATGCCCGGATACGGCGGCACGCAGCGCCTGCCGCGCTTCACCAGCAAGGCCAAGGCGATGGACCTGTGTCTGACCGCGCGCACGATGGACGCGGCAGAGGCGGAGCGCGCAGGCCTAGTTTCCAGAATTGTGCCACTGGAAAAACTGCTGGACGAGGCGCTCGCCGTGGCCGAGAAAATCGCCGGCTACTCGCTGCCGGTGGTGATGATGATCAAGGAATCGATCAACCGGGCGTACGAGACTTCGCTCGCCGAAGGCGTGCTGTTCGAGCGCCGTGTGTTCCAGTCCCAGTTCGGGCTCGAGGACCAGAAGGAGGGCATGGCGGCGTTCCTCGAAAAGCGCAAGCCGACGTTCAGGCACAGATAAACCGAACCGCGCTCACGCTGCTCGTCGCCCACATCCTGTCGATGCTGGGCTTTTCCACCTACGCCGCGCTTCTCCCCGAGCTGCGCGATGCGTGGTCGCTCTCCAACTCGCAGGCCGGCATCGTCGGCGGGATGTTCTTCGCCGGCTATGTCGCCACGGTATCGCTTTCGACGGCCCTCACCGACCGCATTGATGCGCGCTGGGTCTACCTCGCCGGCGGGGTGCTCGCGGCCGCCGCGAGCGCGGGGTTCGGGCTCGCCGCCGCGGGCTTCTGGAGCGCGGTGCTGTTTCAGGTGGTGCTGGGCGTAGGCATTGCTTCCACCTACATGCCAGGCTTGCGCCTGCTCTCCGACCGCATTTCCGGGCCCTACCAGAGCCGCTACATCGCGTTCTATACGTCGTTCTTCGGCATTGGCACCGCGCTTTCCTTCGCCATCGCAGGCCTGGCGGCGCCCAGCTATGGCTGGCGGGCCGCGTTTCTCGTCTCCGCGCTCGGACCATTGGCTGCGGCAATCTCGGTGTCGCTCTTCGTCCATGGACGGCGGCCCGCAACGGCGAGCGCATTATCGATCGGCGCACTGTTTCCGCTCGCGGCCTGGCGCAGGGTGCTCGCCGACAATGCCGCGGCCGGCTACACCTTCGGCTACGCGGCGCATTGCCTTGAGCTCTTCGGCTCGCGTGCGTGGATGGTGGCGTTCCTCGCGTACTCGGCGAGCGTGCAGTCCGGGCCGGGCTTCCCGTGGCATGCGGCCGCGATCGCCGCCGTGATCAACCTGATCGCGGTGCCGGCTTCGATCGCGGGAAACGAGGTCGCGCTGCGGCTCGGCCGGAGGCGCTGGATCGTGGCGGTGATGAGCGCCTCCGGCACGAGCGGAATCGTGCTCGCGCTCGGCGCGCCCTGGCATTGGGCCGCGGTGCTCGCGTTGCTCGTGGTTTACTCGATGCTGGTGATGGCGGAGTCGGGCACGCTTACAGCCGGTCTGGTCGCCGCAGCTCCGAGCGAGTTGCGCGGCGCGGCGCTCGGGCTCTATTCGCTCGCGGGCTTCGGCGGCGGATTGGCGGGACCGGTGCTTTTCGGCGCGGCACTCGATCTGGCGGGCGGCGCGGCGAGCCACCTCGCGTGGATCGCGGCGTATGCCGCCATCGGCGCGGGATGCCTCGCTGCGCCGCTCGTGGTTAGAATGAACCCGAAGAAAACGCGCCTCTAGGAGGAGACGTGCAGCGCATCTGGCTAAAAAGCTACCCCCCCGGGGTGCCCGCGGACATCGATCCATCGGAATACGCGAGCCTGGTGGAGGTATTCGACAGGAGCGCGAAGCAGTTCGCCGCCCGGCCGGCATTTCACAGCATGGGCAAGACCATCAGCTACGCCGAGCTCGAGCGCCTGTCGCGCGCCTTCGGCGCCTGGCTTCAGGCAAAGGGGCTTGCCAAGGGCTCGCGGGTGGCGATCATGCTGCCGAACTGCCTGCAGTACCCGGTCGCGATGTTCGGCACGCTGCGCGCTGGCTGCATCGTAGTCAACGTCAACCCGCTCTACACGGCGCGCGAGCTCGAGCACCAGCTGCGAGACTCGGGCGCCGAAGCGATCGTCATCCTGGAGAACTTCGCCGCGGTGCTGCAGCAGGTGCGGGCGAAGACGCCGCTCAAGCACATCGTGATCACCTCCCTCGGCGAGATGCTCGGGCTGAAGGGCGTGGTGGTGAACCTGGTGGTGCGCAAGGTGAAGAAGATGGTGCCGCCGTACGAGCTGCCGGGCGCCGTTCGCTTCAAGGTCACTCTGGCGGAGGGAAGCGCGAAGCGCCTCGACATCCCCGCTCTCGGACACGAGGACATTGCGTACCTGCAGTACACCGGCGGCACCACCGGCGTATCGAAGGGCGCCATCCTGCTGCATCGCAACGTCATTGCCGCGCTGCTGCAGTATCGTGCCTGGCTCGGCCCGGCCATCGGCATGGATCGCCCCGTCATCATCACCGCGCTGCCGCTCTATCACATCTTCTCGCTCACGGTGAACTGCCTGGTGATGATGTTCGTCGGCGGCGAGAACGTGCTGATCACCAATCCGCGCGACATCGCGGGGTTCGTGAAGGAGCTAGCCAAGCACGAGTACAGCATGATCACCGGCGTCAACACGCTCTTCAACGCGCTGCTCAACCATCCCGATTTCGCCAAGCTGGATTTTTCCCATCTCAGGCTCGCGCTCGGCGGCGGCATGGCGGTGCAGAAGGCGGTGGCCGAGCGCTGGAAGCAGGTCACGGGCACGGCGCTGATCGAGGGCTACGGGCTCACCGAGACGGCGCCTTCGGCCACGGCCAATCCGCTCAATCTGACGGAATACACCGGCACCATCGGCGTGCCGATGTCGTCGACCGACGTGGAGCTGCGCGACGACGCGGACCGCAGCGTGCCGCTCGGCCAGCCCGGGGAGATCTGCATCCGCGGCCCGCAGGTGATGAAGGGCTACTGGCAGCGGCCCGACGAGACCGCCAAGGTGCTAGGTGAGGACGGTTTTCTGCACACCGGCGACATCGGCATCATGGACGACAAGGGGTTCATCCGCATCGTCGACCGCAAGAAGGACATGATCCTGGTGTCGGGCTTCAATGTGTACCCCAACGAGATCGAGCAGGTCGTCGCGACGCTTCCCGGCGTTCTCGAATGCGCGGTGATCGGCGTGCCCGACGAGCACTCCGGCGAGGTGCCCAAGGTGTACGTGGTGCGCAAGGATCCACAGCTCACCGAGCAGGACGTCCTCGAGCACTGCCGGAAGGAGCTCACCGGCTACAAACGGCCGAAATACGTCGAGTTCCGCTCCGAGCTTCCAAAGACCAACGTCGGCAAGATCCTGCGCCGCGCGCTGCGCGAGGAAAAGAAAGCCGCCTGAGCGCGTTGCCGGGCGCCGCTTGTCTGCGGCTTGTTGCCGTCCGTCGAGGCCCCGCGCAGGAGCGCCGGCGCGTCCACGCTGCGGTGCGGTAATAATGTTATAACCGCGGGAGATGCTCTATTCCCTGTACGAAGCCCAGCACATGGCCCTCGTGCCGCTGCGCTACCTGGCCGAGCTGACGCGGGGCTGGTTCGGCCATCCCTTCAGTCCGTTCGCCCATCACCCGCTGTCGCGCCGCTTCGCCGCCTCGAGCGATCTGTTCCTGCGCGTGACCGACCGCTACGAGAAACCGGGCTGGAACCTGCCGGACGCCGAATCCGAAATCGTCCTCGAAAAGCCGTTCTGCAATCTGATCCGTTTCCGCCTGGGCGCTCCCAAGCCTCGCAAGGTCCTCGTCGTGGCACCCCTTTCCGGTCACCACGCCACGCTGGTCCGCGACACGGTGCGTGCGCTCCTCGCGGAGCACGACGTGTGGGTGAGCGATTGGACCGACGCGCGAATGGTGCCGCTCACCGCAGGGCCCTTTCACCTCGACGACTACGTCGACTATGTACGCGAGTGGATCGCGCTGCTCTCGCCCGATCTTCACGTGATCTCGGTCTGCCAGCCGACGGTGCCGGTGCTGGCGGCGGTGGCCTTGATGGCTTCCGCTGGGGGGCCGCAGCCGAGGTCCATGACCATGATGGGAGGGCCGATCGACGCCCGGCGCAGCCCCACCGCGGTGAACAACCTTGCGCAGCACAAGCCGTTCTCCTGGTTCCAACAGAACCTGATCCACCGCGTGCCGCCGAAGTACCCCGGCTACATGCGCCAAGTGTACCCGGGATTTCTGCAGCACATGGGATTCGTGGCAATGAACCCCGACCGCCACCTCGTCGCGCACTGGGACTACTACCACCACCTGGTGCAAGGCGACGGCGACTCGGCCGAAACGCACCGGCGCTTCTACGACGAATACAACGCGGTGCTCGATCTACCCGCGGAGTACTACCTCGATACGGTGAAGACCGTGTTTCAGGACTTTGCCCTGCCCAAGGGCCGCATGTTCGTGCGCGGCGAGCTGGTGCGTCCCCAGGCGATCCGGGACACCGCGCTGTTCACGGTCGAGGGCGAGCTCGACGACATTTCCGGCAACGGCCAGACCGAGGCCGCGCACGCGCTGTGCCTCAACCTTCCACGCGAGCGGCGCAGCCATTTCATGGCTCCGGGCGTCGGCCACTACGGCATTTTCTCGGGCCGGCGCTGGCGCGAGATGATCTACCCGAGGGTCCGCGACTTCATCAGCGCGAGCTCATAGCTCGTAGCGCGAACCTTCCTCCCCGGCCACCGCGCGCTCCACGATGGAGCGCGGAAGCTGCGGCGCGAACATCTCGATGAATTCGTAGGCGTAGCGGCGCAGGTACGCGCCGCGCTTGATGCCGAGCCGCGTGGTGCTCGCGTCGAACAGGTGGCTCGCGTCGATCGCGCGCAGATGGTCGTCGCGCTTCGGGTCGAACGCCATCTTGGCGAGGATGCCGACCCCGAGCCCGAGCTCGACGTAGGTCTTGATTACGTCCGAATCGAGCGCCGTCAGCACGATGCTCGGCGCGAGGCCGCGGTTTTCGAAGGCCTTCTGCACCAGCGAGCGGTTGGCGAAGGCGAAGTCGTAGGTCACGATCGGGAACTGCGCCAGGGCCTCGAGGGTGAGCGGGTTCACCTTGAGCAGGGGATGCTTGGGCGGCACCACCACGCAGCGGTTCCACTGATAGACCGGCAGCGACACGAGCTCGGGATACAGCGCGATCGCCTCCGTGGCGACGCAAAGATCGGCGTCGCCCGCGAGCACCTGCTCGCAGATCTGGGTCGGGTTGCCCTGGTGGATGCGCAGCTGGACGCCGGGATATCTCTTCTTGAACTGCGCCACGGCCTTGGGCAGGGCATAGCGCGCCTGGGTATGGGTGGCGGCGACCGTGAGGGTGCCGAGCTTCTCGTTGGCGAACTCCTCCCCGGCCCGGCGCAGGTTGTTCGCCTCGGCGAGGATGCGTTCGGCGATCGCGATGACCGCCTTGCCCGGCTCCGTGATGGCGACCAGGCGCTTGCCGTGCCGCACGAAGACGTCGATTCCGAGCTCCTCCTCCAGCGCCCGGATCTGCTTCGAGACCCCGGGCTGGGAGGTATGCAGCGCGTCGGCGGCCTCCGACACGTTGAGGCCGCGGCGGGCGATCTCGGTCAGGTAGCGGAGCTGCTGCAGCTTCATGTGACTAAATTCACGTTGCTGGGGCCATATAACTGAACCTGCATAACATGCTAACACAATAGTCTTTGTGGATATAACGCGCGGCCCTACGATGCCCGCATGGAGCTCTCGGGGGGCATCCTCGCGCTGGTCGCGACCACCTTTGTTGCGGCGTTCGTCAACGCGGCGGTGGCCTGACATGTACACATACGACCCGATCGACCAGCGCATCGTCGACGAGCGGGTGGCGCAATTCCGCGATCAGACGCGCCGTTTCCTGGACGGTAAGCTGAGTGAAGAGGAGTTCCGCGCGCTGCGCCTGCGCAACGGCCTTTACATCCAGCGCTACGCACCGATGCTGCGCATCGCCATTCCCTACGGGCTGCTGTCGTCGCAGCAGTTGCGCAAGCTGGCACAGATCGCGCGCAAGTACGATCGCGCCTACGGCCATTTCTCCACGCGCCAGAACATGCAGCTCAACTGGCCGCGCCTGGAGGAGGTACCGGAGATCCTGGCCGAGCTGGCAACCGTGCAGATGCACGCGATCCAGACCTCGGGCAACTGCATCCGCAACATCACCACCGACCATTTCGCCGGTGTTGCGCCGGACGAGATCGTCGATTCGTTCGTGTGGTGCGAAATCATCCGGCAGTGGTCCACGTTCCACCCGGAGTTCAGCTATCTGCCGCGCAAATTCAAGATCGCCGTGAACGGCGCGCTCGCCGATCGCACCGCCACGTTCGTGCAC
>DASYPG010000343.1:0-5090 GCA_036006885.1 Burkholderiales bacterium
CCGTCATCGCCGCCTGTCTCGCGTGGGCAATCGACAACAACCTCACGCGAAAGGTGGCACTCGCCGACGCGCGCCAAGTTGCCATGGTGAAAGGTCTGGCCGCCGGCGCGACCAACACGGCGCTCGCCTTGCTGCTCGGCGCGCGCCTACCCGAGCTGTCGGTCGCGGCAATGGCGGGAGTACTGGGATTCGTGGGCTACGGAATCAGCCTCGCGCTCTTCGTGCGCGCGCTGCGCGAGCTCGGCGCCGCGCGCACCGGGGCCTACTTCTCGACCGCGCCGTTTGCGGGCGCTGCGCTCGGTCTGCTTCTCCTCGAAGAGACCTTAACCTGGAACCTCGCCGTAGCTGCGGTTCTCATGGCGTGGGGCGTGTGGCTCCATCTCACCGAGCTTCACGCGCATCTCCATGCGCACGAGCCCGTCGAGCACAGCCACGAGCACGAGCACGACGAGCATCATCGCCACGGCCATGCCGAGCCGCTCGCTCCAGGCGTGCGCCATACGCATCGCCATCGGCACGAACGCCTGACGCATTCCCACCCTCACTACCCCGACTCGCACCACCGCCACGAGCACTAGGGCGAAGCGTCCGGGTGGGTGAATCGGACTACGGGAACGACCTTTGCACGTTACCGAAGGCCCTTAGCATGCGCCGACATGGCCTCGACCTATGTACGAGTCATGAGCCGGCTAGGCCATCATGCCGGCCTGCGGGTATACCGCATTTTCGGGCGACGGCTGCGCGCGTGGGCCACCGCGCCTGCGCTCCGCGGCGACTGTCGGCTGCTGAAGGAGCGCGAGGCACTGGCGCTTTGCGCCGATCCTACGCTCGACCTCGTGCCTGCCAAGGTGCAGGCGGCCTATGCGCGCGGCGATCTGTGCGTCGGCGCGTACCACGACGGCGTATTCGCGGGTTATTGCTGGTTCGCGCTGTCCCCCTTGCCGCAAATGGACGGCGCGTGGCTCGAGTTTCCGGACCACGTGGTGTATACGTACAAGAGCTACGTCCGGCCGGCTTTTCGCGGCCGCGGCATCGCGGCTGCCCTGTACCGCTTCGCCGACGCGCTCTTCCTGCGGCAAGGACGCACCCATGCCGTGCTGTGCGTCGAATCGCATAACCAGCCGTCGATCGCGGCCGCGCGCCGCTCGGGCTTCGCCGATGCCGGCTATGCCGGCTATCTCGGCGGCGCGCGCCTGCGTGCGTGGCGCTCGCGCGCCGCGGCCGGCTACGGATTGCGGTTTTTCGTTCCCGAGTAGCGGATCTGCCGTACGCCTTTGCCCATCCCGCTGCCGTCGTACCGGTGGCGAAGCTGCTGGGCGCGAGAGCCGTGCCTTCGGCGCTCGCGATCGGCGCCATGATTCCGGACGCCTGGTACTTCGTGCCGCTCCTCGGACGGGCGCACGGCCATGATCTGCCGGGCGCGCTGTGGTTCTGCGTGCCGGCCGGACTGCTCGTGTACCTGGCGTTCCACCTCATCTTCAAGCAGCCGCTGATCGCCCTTGCGCCGCGCCAGCTCGCGCAACGCCTCGCCGCCTGGACGACGCCGGGGCTGCCGCGGGCGTCCTGGCCTCTCGTGATGCTTTCGCTCCTGGCCGGCATCGCGACCCACCTCGCGTGGGATGCCGTCACGCATGAAGGATACCTGCGGATCCTCGATGCGCCGGTAGCGGGCGGGCTGTACCTGCACCAGGTGCTGCAGCACGCGAGCACGCTGCTTGGAACGGCGTTTCTCGCCGCGTGGGTTTGGCACAAGCTCCGCGCCACTGCGCCGATGGCCATCGTCTCCGCGCTCGATGACCGGCTTCGCTGCGTAGTGGCGGCAGCGATGCTCGGCTTTCCGGCGGCGACGTTCTTCGGCGTACTACGCGCTTTCGATACGCAACCCCACTCGCTTGCCCTGCGCGTCGCGGGAGTGACGGCGCTCTCGGCATTCGGGCTGGTGGCGCTGCTCTATTCCCTGGGCTGGAAGCTCGCGCGCTAGCCCCACACCTCGCGCGCCACTTCGACGACGCGCTCGAGCTTGCGCCACTGCTCTTCCTCGGTGAGCTTGTTGCCGTGGTGGGTGCTCGAGAAGCCGCACTGCGGCGACAGGCGCAGGTTCTCCAGCGGTACACAGCGCGAAGCCTCATCGATGCGCCTCTTCAGCGAGTCCTTCGACTCCAGCGCGCCCGACTTGGTGGTGACCAGTCCCAGCACGACGTTCTTGCCCTTGGGGAGCCGGCGTAGCGGCTCGAAGCCGCCGGCGCGTTCGCTGTCGTACTCCATGAAGAAACCGTCGACGTTGGCCGAGAACATGCCCTCGAGCACTTCGTCCTGGTAGCTGCCCGAGGCGAACCAGGTGCTGCGGAAGTTGCCGCGGCAGGTGTGCATGGTGACGCTCATGCCCTTCGGCCGGCCTTCCAGCGCGCGGTTGATCGCCTGCGCATAGGTGAACTGCAGCCCCGCCGGATCGTCGCCGTGGGCGCGAAAGTTTTCGCGCACCTTCGCGTCGCAGAGGTACGAGAACCCGACGTCGTCGAGCTGGAGATAGGTGCAGCCGGCCGCGCCGAGCTGGCGGATGGCCTCGCGCCAGGCCGCGCCGGCGTCGGCCCAGAACTCGGCGAGGTCAGGATAGACCTCGCGCGAGATCGCGTCGCGCCCGCCACGGAAGTGGAGCGACCCCGGCGAAGGCATGCAGAACTTGGCGGTCTTGCGGGTCGAATCTCTAAGGAACGTGAAGTGATCGACCATGATCGGCTTGCTGCAGGCGAGCTTGCCCGTCACGGTCGCCATCGGCGGCACGTCCTCGGCGGCGAAGCTCATCCCGACCGCCGCCTTGAGCGTCACGCCGTCGAGCTGCCGCAAAAAGTCGAGATGCCAGTAATCGCGCCGGAGCTCGCCGTCGGTCACCGACTCGAGGCCGATCGCCTCCTGCTTCGCCACTGCGGCGCGGATCGCGCGGTCCTCGACTTCCCCGAGGTTGGCGCTCTTCGCCTTGCGAGCGGCCACGAGCTCGGGCGGGCGCAATAGACTGCCTACGTGGTCGGCATGGAACGGCGGCTTCATGCCCCCATGCTACGACTAGACGGGCGCGTGCAGGTCGGTGACCGAGCTTCGGGTCGGCGTGAGCGGGCTGCCGGGAAGGTTGTAGCGCGGCACGCGGCCCTGCCTGTCAACTTTCTGTCGCAGCACCTCGTCCTCGCGGCCCTTCGGCGTCGAAGTGGTTTCCCAGGTGAAGTGGGAGACCCTGATCGCGCCCGTGTCGTTGAGCGCGAGATGCTCTCGCAGGCACTGCTGAAGCGACCGGTTCCACGGCGTGTGCGAAACGTAGACGCATTCCTTGGCGTCCCAGAGAGTGAAGACGCCCTGCACGTCAGGGATTTCCCTGACACGCTCGGCGGTGAAGCGCCACCTGAGGCTCGCGACCCTCATGCGTCCTACGTAGCACTGCGCGTGCCTAGTAGCCGGCCTGGAAATCGACCAGGTTCGCCGGCGTTTCGCCGCACCGCACGCACTCGACGTTGTCGACGATCCTGGGGATCGCGGTGCGCGGCTCGGTGAGCGCCGCGGAGTGGGGCGTGATGGTGATCCCGGGATGATTCCAAAGCGGGTCGCGCTCCGGCAGCGGCTCGAGATCGAACACGTCGAGGTACGCCTGCGCGAGCCAGCCGTTGTCGAGCGCGCCGATCAGGTCGCGAGCGACGAGATGGGCGCCGCGCGCGACGTTGATTACGCAGCCGTCGCGGCGCATCAGGGCGAAAGTGCGCGCGTTGAGCACCCCTGCGGTCTGCGGCGTGAGCGGCAGCAGGCACACGAGCGCGTCGGTGATGCGCAGCATTGCCGTCAGGTCGGTGAAGGACTTCACGCCGGGGAGGTCCTTCGGCCGCCGGCTCCAGCCGGCGACGTTGAAGCCGAGCGCGAGGAGCTTGCGCGCCGCGTCGCTGCCGAGCTCGCCCAGGCCGAGCAGGCCCACGGTGCGATCCGAGGCCATGCGCTGCTCCATGCGGTGCCATTGCCTTGTGCGCTGCTGCAGCCGGTAGCGGTACAAGTGCCGGTGCCAGTCGAGCACGTGCGCGATCACGGTCTCCGACATCGCGGCGACCATCCCCGGATCGACAAGGCGCGCGAGCGGTACGCCGCGCGGGTAGGTCGGGTCGGCGAGCAGCTTTTCCACGCCCATCCAGAGCGACTGGACGAGCCGCGGACGGCCGAGCTTCTGGAAGGTTCCGGCGGGCGGCGTCGCGACGAGCGCGATCTCCACCGACTTGTCGGCCGCGGCGACGAGCTCGTCCCGCGGCAGCGCCTGACGCAAGAGCGGCAGCCAGACCTCGGCTTTCTCCGTCTGCGAAGCGAAAAGAATCTTCACGCTCGATGGTAGCATTTGCACCCGAGGAGTCCGTCATGCGGTTCATCGCGTTGCTGCTCGCCGCCGCGCTTTCTTTCGCCGCGGCCGCGCAGGACTGGCCGAAGCAGAAGCCGATTCACATCGTGGTCGGCTTCGCGCCCGCGAGCACCACCGATCTCGTCGCGCGCCTCGTGGCGCCGAAGCTCGCCGAAGCGCTCGGCCAGTCGGTCCTCGTCGACAACCGTCCGGGCGCCGCGGGCAACGTCGCCGCGCAGCAGGTGAAGCGCGCCGTGCCCGACGGCTACACGATCTTCGTCACGAGCGTCGCCTACGCCGTCAACCCGACCCTGTACCCCAACGCCGGCTATGACCCGGTGCAGGACTTCGTGCCGGTGATTCTGGGTCCGAGCACGCCCAACATCATCACGGTGAACCCTTCCGTGCCGGCGACCAACCTGAAGGAGCTGATCGAGCTCGCACGCAGGACGCAGCTCTCGTACGCGTCCTCGGGCATCGGCACCACCACCCACCTCTCGATGGAGCGGATCAAGCACCAGGCCAATGTCGACATCACGCACGTGCCCTACCAGCCGGCGCAGGCGGTGGGCGCGGCGGTCGCCGGGCACACGCAGATCTCGTGCACCTCGATGCCGCCCGCGGTATCGCAGGTGAAAGGCGGCAGGGTGCGCGCCATCGCCGTCACCAGCGCGCAGCGCTCGCCCGCGCTGCCCGAGGTGCCGACGGTCAACGAGCAGGGGTTCTCGGG
>DASYPG010000344.1:0-6915 GCA_036006885.1 Burkholderiales bacterium
CTTGAAACGACTGCGAATCTCCTGAGCCGTGCTTTCGAGCACCTCCTGTCCCCGCGCGGTGATGACGAGGTTTACCCCCTCGCGCGCGAGCGACACGGCGCAGCCCTTGCCGAGTCCCTTCGATGCCGCGCATACCAGCGCTGTCCGGCCGCGAATTCCGAGATCCATGCTCTAGCTCCTTTTGAGTGACACGAGCAGCACGCCGAAGATGACGAGCGCCGCACCCGCCGCCTGGCGCGCGCCGAAGGGCTCGTCGAGGCCCGCCGCGCTCATCGCCGCGACGCTCACCGGGCTGATGGCGCCGATGAGCGCGAACTCCGTGGCGCCGATGCGCCTTAGCGCCTCGGCCTGCAGGAAGACCGGCACCACGGTGCTCAGCGTTCCGAGGATGGCAGCATACAGCCACACCGCCGCGGGAAGATCGAGCGATCCCGGGGCGCCGAACACGAAGAACTGAGCCACCGCGGGAACCGTGGCGACCGCCATGCTGTAGGCGGTGAAGCGCATCGAGCCGACGCGCTTCACCAGCTCGCTGCCGGCGACGAGATAGGCGGCATAGCACAGGGCCGAAGCGAAGACGAGCAGCACGCCGAGGAGGAAGAGCTTGCCCTCGCGCGTTGCGCCCACCTGGTCGGAGACGACGAGCGCGATTCCGGCATACGTCAGTAGGAGCGCGACGAGCTGCGTCGCCGTCGGCCGCTTGCGCAGGAAGGCGAACGACAGCACGAGGACCAGGGTGGGGTAGAGAAACAGGATCAGCCGTCCGATCCCCGCGCCGACGTACTGCAGGCCGATGAAGTCGAGGAAGCTCGCGAGGTAGTAGCCGAGGAAGCCGAGCGCCGCGACGCCTACCCAGTCGCGGCGCGTAAGGCGCGGCTGCTGCCGCCGCAGCCACCAGCCGATGACCAGGAAAAAGGGCAGCGAGATCATCATCCGCAGGAAGAGCAGCGTGGTCGGCGTGACCGGGTGGGCTGCATAGGACAGCTTGATGAGGATCGGCCGCAGCGAGAACGTGAGCACGCCGAGGACGGCGAAGGCGATGCCCCAGCCGCGGTAGGCGGCGCCGCTCAGAGCCCGCTTCTCAACGTTTTTTTCCGCCGAGGATCGACCCCAGCACGCCGCGCAGCACCTGCCGGCCGAGCTCCGAGCCGATGCTGCGGGCGGCGCTTTTCGTCATCGCCTCGATCACGCCTGGCGACTGCCGGCCGCCGCGCGGCCCAGTTTTTCCGAGGAGAATGTCGGAAAGCGGGTTGGAGCTTTCCTTGGGTTCAGCCGGCTTCGCCTCGGTCCGCTCCTTGAGCTTCTCGTAGGCCGATTCCCGGTCCACCGTCTTCTCGTAGTGGCCGTAGACGTCGGAGGACTGGATGAGCTTCGCGCGCTCGTCGTCGCTGATCGGTCCGAGCTGGCTTGCGGGGGGGACGATAAAGGCGCGCTCGACCACGCAGGGGCTGCCTTTCTCGTCGAGTAGCGACACGAGCGCCTCGCCGACGCCGAGCTCGGTGATGACCTTCTCTGCCTTGAGCTTCGGGTTGGGGCGCAGCGTGTCGGCCGCGGTCTTCACAGCTTTCTGGTCGCGCGGCGTAAAGGCGCGCAGCGCGTGCTGCACGCGGTTGCCGAGCTGGCCGAGGACCGTCTCGGGCACGTCGAGCGGATTCTGGGTCACGAAATAGACCCCGACGCCCTTGGAGCGGATGAGCCGCACCACCTGCTCGACCTTCTCGAGCAGCGCCTTGGGGGCTTCGCTGAAGAGGAGGTGCGCCTCGTCGAAGAAGAACACGAGCTTCGGCTTCTCCGGGTCGCCCACCTCCGGCAGGTGCTCGAAGAGCTCCGCGAGCAGCCAAAGGAGAAAGGTCGAATACAGCCTGGGCGAATTCATCAGCTCGCCGGCGGCGAGGATGTTCACGACCCCCTTGCCATCGCGCGTCTGCATGAGATCGCCGATGTCGAGCATCGGCTCGCCCAGGAACTTCGCCCCGCCCTGGCTCTCCAGCACCAGCAGACCGCGCTGGATCGCGCCGATCGACGCGGTGGAGACGTTGCCGTACGCGGTCTTGAACTGCGCCGCGTTGTCGCCGACGTGCTGCAGCATCGCGCGCAGGTCCTTGAGGTCGAGGAGCAGCAGCCCCTGGTCGTCTGCGATCTTGAACACCAGCGCGAGCACGCCCTCCTGCGTCTCGTTCAGGTCGAGCATGCGGCCAAGGAGGAGCGGCCCCATGTCGGAGATGGTGGCGCGCACCGGATGCCCGGCCTTGCCGAACACGTCCCAGAACACCACCGGGCAGCCTTCGGCCGCCTGCGAGACCTTGAGCGCCTTGAGCCGCTCGGCCACCTTCGGATTGGCGCCGCCGGGCTTGGCGATGCCCGAGAGGTCGCCTTTCACGTCGGCCATGAACACCGGCACGCCGATCGCGGAGAAGCGCTGCGCGAGCGCCTGCAGCGTCACGGTCTTGCCGGTGCCGGTGGCGCCGGTGATGAGACCATGGCGATTCGCGAGACCCGGCAGGAGCGCGAGCTCCTGCTTGTCGTTCTTGGCGATCAGCAAGGGCGGCGGCATGGCGCCGAATGTTACCTTTAGAATTGACGCCATGGCGGGTCACAGCAAATGGGCGAACATCAAGCACCGCAAGGCGGCCGCGGATGCGAAGAAGGGCAAGGTCTTCACGAGGCTGATCAAGGAAATCACCGTCGCCGCGAAGCTCGGCGGGGGCGATACCAACAGCAATCCGCGCCTGCGGCTTGCCGTCGACAAGGCCCGCGAGGCCAACATGACCAAGGACAGCGTGCAGAACGCCATCAAGCGCGGCAGCGGCGCCCTTGAAGGCATGTCGTACGAGGAGGCGCGCTACGAAGGCTACGGTCCGGGCGGCGCCGCGGTGCTCGTCAACTGCCTCACCGACAACCGCACGCGCACGGTGGCCGAGGTGCGCCATGCCTTTACCAAGAACGGCGGCAACCTCGGATCCGATGGCTCGGTCGCCTACCTCTTCAAGCACTGCGGCCAGTTCGTGTTCGCCCCCGGCACGAGCGAGGACCGGGTCATGGAAGCGGGTCTCGAGGCCGGCGCGGAGGACGTGATCGCCAACGACGACGGCTCGGTCGAGCTGATCTGCGCGCCGGGCGATTTCACGGCCGTCAAGGCGGCGCTCGAGAAGGCGGGCCTCAAGGCCGAGCTCGCGGAGATCACCATGAAGCCCTCCGCCGAGGCCCAGCTGAGGGGTCCCGAGGCGGCGCGCATGCGCGACATGGTCGACGCTCTGGAGAACCTCGACGATGTGCAGGACGTCTACACCACCGCGGTGATCGACTGAGAATCCTCGGGATCGATCCGGGACTGAGACTCACGGGGTTCGGCGTGATCGAGAGCGCCGGGCGCAAGCTCCACTACGTGACGAGCGGCTGCGTGAAGTCCGGCGAGGGCGACCTCGCGCAGCGCCTGAAGGCGATCCTGGAGGGCCTGAACGAAATCATCGCCGCGCACGGCCCGCTCGAGGTCGCGGTCGAGAAGGTGTTCGTGAACGTCAATCCGCAGTCGACCCTCGCGCTCGGCCAGGCGCGCGGCACGGCGATCTGCGCCGCGGTGCTTGCCGATCTTCCCGTCGCCGAATACACCGCGCTCCAGGTGAAGCAGTCGGTGGTCGGAAACGGGCACGCGCGCAAGGAGCAGGTCCAGCACATGGTCCGGCGCCTGCTCGCGCTCCCGGGCGAGCCTTCGCCCGACGCCGCCGATGCGCTTGCCTGCGCCATCTGCCATGCGCATAGCGCGCAACTTGGTTCGATTTCCACGAGAGGCCTTCGCCTTCGTAGAGGGAGGCTCGGATGATCGGCCGCCTGAGCGGCCGGCTCGCGGCGAAGAACCCGCCGCAGGTCGTCGTCGACGTCGCGGGCGTGGGCTACGAGGTCGACGTGCCGATGAGCACGTTCTACAGCCTGCCGGCCACCGGCGACCCGATCACGCTGCACACGCATCTCGTGGTGCGCGAGGACGCGCACATCCTGTACGGCTTCGCCACGCTGGAGGAGCGTGCGGCGTTCCGCCAGCTCATCCGCATCTCGGGCATCGGCGCGCGCACCGCGCTCTCGGTGCTCTCCGGGCTTTCGGTCGCCGATCTCGCGCAATCGATCGCGCTGCAGGACGCCGTCCGCCTCACGCGCATTCCGGGCATCGGAAAAAAAACCGCCGAGCGGCTGCTGCTCGAATTGAAGGGCAAGCTGGCGGATGTCACCACGCCGGCGCAGGAGCGCTCGAGCGACGTGGTGAATGCGCTGCTTGCGCTCGGCTACAGCGAGAAGGAAGCGCACGCTGCGATCAAGGGGCTTACGCCGGGCGTTCCGGTGGCCGAAGGTATCCGCGCCGCGCTCAAGGCGCTGGCGAAATCTTGAAAGGAGTTATGGCATGTTGAAGGGATGGTTTGCCGCACTGCTTGGCTGCACCACGATGCTGTTATCCGTCGGCGCACTAGCGCAGAAGCAAAGCGATACCGGGTGGTACGCCGGCGCCTCGCTTGGCCGCGCCGACCTCGGGCCGGACGACGATACCGCCTTGAAAATCTTCGGCGGCTACCAGATCAACCGCAGCTTCGCCGCCGAGTTCGGTTACTCGGATCTCGGCGACGTGACCGCGCGAGGCACGAACGTCAAAGCGAGCGCGTGGGAGCTCATCGGCCTGGGCAAGTTTCCGCTCGGCAACCAGTTCTACATCTACGGTCTCGCGGGCCTCGCCAAGATCAACGCCGAGACCACGGTCTCGGGGCTGCGCGTTTCCGACGACAGCACTGAGCTCACTTTGGGGTTCGGTTTGCAGTACGACTTCTCGCCTAAGGTCGGCGCGCGTCTCCAGTGGCAGCGCTACGACACGAGCAGCGAAATCGACGTGGTCAGCGTCGGCGCCGTCTACAAGTTCTGAGCGGTCTGGATATTGCAGGAGTGCGGCGACAAATTTTCGCGTCACAGGTTCCCGACAGAATTGAAACGGCTTGCTGTGGTGCGAGCACAACAGTCGGACCCGCGGATAAGATTTCTGCTCGCGCAACTGATCGAGGTCGCGCCTTTCGAAAGGCGGGTGTCGTACCCTTTAGGCGCGATAGCGCACTCCATCACTCCATTTAAGGATTCCCCATGTCCATGCAAAAGAAAGTTCTCGCTACGGCGCTGCTGGCAGGTTTCGCCGCGCTTCCGGCGCTCGCCATGGCGCAAGCCAAGGGCGGCAACGCGGACCTCGGCTTCTACGCCGGCGCATCTATCGGCCAATCGAAAGCCGACTGCCCCCCCGGCGGTGGCTCGTGCGATGACAAGGACACCGCGTACCGGATCTTCGGCGGCTACAAGTTCCATCCCAACATCGGGGTCGAAGGCGGCTATGCTCCCCTCGGTGAAACATCCCGCGGAAACGTCACCGCGGAATCGAATGCGTGGGATATCGTCGGTGTGGGGAGCTGGCCGCTGGGCAATAACTTCTCGATCCTCGGCAAGCTCGGCTTCTACAACGCCGAAATCAAGCTGGGTGGCGCAGCCTCGGGCAAGAAGACCACGACCGACCTGACTTACGGCATCGGCGGGCAGTACGACTTCAATCGCAATCTCGGGCTGCGGCTCGAGTGGAACCGCTACAGCGGAGTCAAGTTCGCGGGCCCCAGCGGCGGCGACACTGACATCGACGTGCTGAGCGTCGGCGCGCTCTGGCGGTTCTGATCGAATAGTAAGAAAGAAGTGACTCGGAAGGGCGGCTGCGGCCGCCCTTTCTTTTTGTCGCGTGCTGCAGGCATTACTTCGCACTCGAGCCGTCGTTTATTAATCGGTCCGATTTGCCAAGTTTGCCTCGCAGCCGCGTGGCTTGCGGCCAACAACTCTTCGCTTTTCCCTCGTTTTCCCAGAGGGAGGTGCGTATCTTTCGGGCGCCTTACAACAACACAACAACTAACAGGGAAGGAGTCCCGACATGTCGCTCAAGAAAACAACCATTGCCGCGTTGCTGGCGGCGTCAGGTCTTGTCGTTTCCTCGGCCGCGATGGCGCAGGCCAAGCCGGCCGACACCGGCTGGTACGCTGGCATTTCCGTCGGCCAGTCGAGTGCAAGCGACGCTTGCAACGGCGTGAGCGGGCCGGGCGTAAGCTGCGACGACAAAGATACCGCCTTTAAGATCTTTGGCGGGTATCAAATCAACCGCAACTTCAGTGCTGAACTTGGCTATACAGATCTCGGCAAAGTTGAGGCGAGCGGCGGTGGGGTCACTGCGTCGATCGCGACGACGGCTTTCGAGCTCGTCGGTATCGGCAGCTATCCGATCAACAACCAGTTCTCGATCTACGGCAAGCTTGGCTTCTATCGTGCCGACTCGAAGGGCCGTTCCAACGTTGGGGTGTCCGCCGACGAGACCAATACGGATCTCACCTACGGAGTGGGGGTTCAGTACAACTTCACGGGCAATCTTGGAGTGCGCGGAGAGTGGCAACGCTATAGCAGTGTCGGAGGCGGCGATATCGGCGACTCGGACGTCGACGTGCTGAGCGTCGGTCTCGTCTACAAGTTCTGATCGAACAATAACAAGAGCGATCAGGAGAAGGGCGGCCCGCGAGGCCGCCCTTTTCTTTTTCCCGCGCGGACGCGCCCGTTTGCCGGCTTGCGGTGTGCGCTATTTCCTCGTTTTCCCGTGACCGGGCCAGTATCGTTCAAGCGGTTCTAAACACTCGACAAGAAGAACAAGAAAAGGGGGTTTTGTGTCCATCCGCAAGATCGTGTTCGCCGCGTTGCTGGCTGCCGCGGGAATGGCAATGTCTTCGGCCAGCATGGCGCAGTTCGACGGCCTCTACATCGGCGGCGGGTTCACCAGGTTCAAAGCCTCCGAGACAGCCAAGGATTTTCCGACACCCGGCGACTCCATGACCATTGGCGTTGCGGACCATCAGGGCGGCTTCAACG
>DASYPG010000345.1:0-4247 GCA_036006885.1 Burkholderiales bacterium
TGGATCGCGGTGCACATCAGCGCGCGCGGGCCCACGCGTATCTGGCCGACCGAGCGCTTCGTTTCGCTGATCAAAGGACTGAATGCCGGCGTAGTGCTGCTGTGGGCACCCGGCGGCGCCGATGATCCGCGCCATCCGGGCGACGACGAAAGGGCGACGGCGATCGCCCGCGCTGCGGGCGGGAGGCTGCTGACGGCGCGGACCGACGGGCTCGCGGATCTGATCGCGGTCCTTTCGCTGTGCCGGGCGTTCATCGGCATCGACGGCGGCGCAATGCACCTCGCTGCAGGCCTCGGGTTGCCGATGGTCGCGCTGTTCGAGAACCGGCCGGACAACCAGCACCACTGGTATCCGTGGCGAGTGCCCTACGAATTGGTCGCACCCGATACCCACGACATCGGCGATATTCCGGTCGAAAGGGTGGCACAGGCCTGGGGGCGGCTCGCCTTGCGCCTGCCATAATTGCACCCGTGACCAGGCTGCTTTTCCTGGAGCTCAACGAGCTCAACTTCGAGTATGTCGAGCACTATGCGCGGCGGGGCGAGCTGCCGGCGTTTGCGCGCATACTCTCCGCGAACGGCTATGCGCGCACCCGCTCCGAAGAGCTCTACGACCATATCGAGCCGTGGATCCAGTGGATCACCGTCCACACCGGCAAGCCGTATCGCGAGCACGGGGTATTCCGCCTTGGCGACGGCCCGCACGCCGGGCTGCGCCAGATCTGGGAAGAGCTTGCCGCGCGCGGGCTCAAGGTCGGTGCTTTTTCGCCGATGAACGCTCCCGCGGTCCCGGAAGCCGCTTTCTTCGTCCCCGATCCGTGGACCCCGACGTCCGTCACCGCGCCGGTGTTGATGCGCCGGGCCTACGTGGCGATCTGCCAGGCGGTCGGCGACAACGCCGAGGGCACGATCACGGCGCGTTCCGCGGTGCAGCTTCTGCTCGGCCTGGTGCGCTATGGCCGCCTCAGGAACTGGCCGGCCTACCTTTCCGAGGGTGTTTCGGGCTTGCGCAGGCACTGGCCGCGCGCGATATTTCTCGACCGCTTTCTCGCCGACTGCTTCCTGCACTTGTGGCGCAAAACAAGGCCGGACTTCGCGACGCTGTTCCTCAATGGCGCGGCACACATTCAGCATCACTGCATGTTCAATTCGCCTGCCTACCGCGGCCCTCACCGCAATCCTGCCTGGTACCTGCCGCAGAGCGTCGATCCCGTCCTCGGCATCTACCGCCTGTACGACGCCTTGCTGCGCGAGTGCCTCGAGCTCCCGGACCGGCCGCGCGTGATGATCGCGACCGGGCTGCACCAGGATCCCGTGGAAGAACCGGTGTTCTACTGGCGCCTGCGCGACCACCCCGGCTTCCTGAGGCGGATCGGCTGCGAATTTGTCTCCGTGGAGCCGCGCATGTCGCGCGACTTTCTGGTCAACTGCATCGACGCCGGCCAGGGCGCGCGGGTCGCCGCGATCCTCGGTTCCGGCGAAACGCCCGACGGAGTCCCGCTCTTCGAAGTCGACAACCGTGGCAGCTCGCTATTCGTCACCCTCTCCTACCCGCACGAAGTCACCGCGGGATTCCGCACGCGCTTCGGGGGCGCGTCGATCGATGACCTTTCCAGGGAGGTCGTGTTCGTGGCGATCAAGAACGGCCACCACAACGGCATCGGCTATTTCCTCGACACGGGCGGACGGGCGACGCCGCAGGCCGAGCCGATTCCACTGAGCGAGCTCTGGCACCGCATGGTCACTGCGTTCTGAACGATGCTGGAGACCCTCCCTCTTCCCGGAAACCGGGTCGCCTTCTGCATGCTGCTCGCATTCGTCGTTGCGGGAGTCGTCGCGCGCATCCTCACGTCGTTCGCGAAGCGCATCGGATTGGCCGACCCGCCCGGCGGCCGTAAGCAGCATTCGGGAACCATCCCGGTCACCGGCGGCATCGGCATGTTCGCCGGCTTCTTCCTCGCGGGCATGGCCTCTGGCCTGATCAGCGGCGCCACCGTCGCTCTTCTGATCGCGCTGTTCCTGCTGGTCTTCGGCGGCGCGGCCGACGACATGCACGACATCTCGGCCCAGTCGAAATTCCTGATTCAGGTCATCGCCACCCTGCTCATGACCTCGTGGGCCGGCGTGCAGGTCCACCTGCTCGGCAACCTGTTCGGCTTCGGCCCGCTCAACCTCTACCAGTGGGCCATCCCGTTCTCGGTGATCTGCGCGCTCGGCGTGATCAATGCCATGAACATGATCGACGGCCTCGATGGCACGGCCGGCGGCGTTTCGATCGTCGCCATGCTGTCGCTGGCTTATGCGGCCCTCGTGCAGGGCCTGGGGACGCAGGCTGCGCTGCTGCTCCTCCTCGCGGCGGCGGTGAGCGGATTCCTGATGTGGAACATGCGCTTCCCGGGCATCCGGACCCAGGCCCGCGTGTTCATGGGGGATTCCGGCAGCATGATGCTCGGGCTCGCGCTGTGCTGGTTTTCGATCGACCTCACCCAGGGCGAGGGGCGCACTCTGCCGCCGATCGTGTGCATGTGGATCCTCGCGGTGCCGCTGCTCGACATGGCGCGCGTGATGTTCGTCCGCATTCGGAAGCGGATCAGCGTGTTCGAGGCAGACCGGGAGCACCTCCATTACCTGCTTCTCGAGCGCGGCGTGCCCGTGTATAGGGCGACATGGATCATGACGGGCAGTGCAGCGCTCGCCAGCGTCTTGGGCCTGGGTGCCTGGCATCTCGGCGTGCCCGACTGGGCGATCTCCTATGCCTTCATCGCGCTTTTCGTGCTGGTGCTCGTCACCGCCTACTTCAGGGAGAGCGCGATTGCCCGGGAGGCGGCATCCGCCCCGCTCACCCCGGACTGGACTCCGGACGATCGGCTCATCCGGGCGCGCGAACGGCGCGAGCGGCGCGAGCACGACGGCCGCCCCCACGACGGACCGTAAGGTTCCGGTCGCAAGATAGAATCGTTCTAGTGACCCTGCGTTTCCATCCGGTCATCCTCTCCGGCGGCTCGGGCACACGGCTGTGGCCGATGTCGAGGAAACTGCTGCCGAAGCAGTTTCTCGCGCTCCTTTCACGCCACACCTTGTTCCAGGAGACAGCCTTACGAGTGAAAGCGATGGCAGGCTGCGAGGCGCCGATCGTGGTGTGCAACGACGAGCAGCGGTTTCTCGCCGCGGACCAGCTACGCGAGATCGGCGTGCAGGCCGCGCCGATGCTCCTCGAGCCCGTCGCGCGCAACACCGCGCCGGCCATCGCGGTGGCCGCGCTCGCGGCGCGCGAACGCAGCCCGGACGCGCTGCTTCTCGTGCTGCCGTCGGACCACACGATCACCAAGCCCGAAGTGTTCCGCCGGGACGCCGCCACGGCGCTCGAGCTCGCGAGCCACGGCTACCTTGCCACGTTCGGCATCGTTCCGTCGGCGCCGGAGACCGGGTTCGGCTACATCGAGCGCGGCGCGCCGCTCCAGGGCAGCGCCTGCAAGGTGGCGAGCTTCCGCGAGAAGCCCGACCGCGCGAGCGCCGAGGGCTTCGTCGCGAGCGGCCAGTTCCTCTGGAACAGCGGCATGTTCGCCTTCTCCGCCGCGAAGTACCTCGATGAGCTCGAGCGCCTGCGGCCCGAGATGCTCGCCGCGGCGAAGCGGGCCTACGAGAAAGGCGTGCGCGACCTCGATTTCCTGCGCCTGGACCGCGAGGCGTTCGCAGCCTGCCCGTCCGATTCCATCGACTACGCGGTCATGGAAAAGACCCTGGACGCGGTCGTGGTCCAGAGCGATCCGGGATGGAGCGACGTCGGAACCTGGAGCGCGCTCTGGGGCATCAGCCCGAAGGACGCCGCCGGCAACGTCGCAGTGGGCGACGTCTACCTGCGCGATTCCGGCGGCTGCTATGTGCGCTCGGAGAAGCGGCACGTCTCGGCCATCGGCCTCAAGGACCTCGTAGTGGTCGAGACCGAGGACGCGCTGCTCGTCGCCGCCAAGGACCGCAGCCAGGACGTGAAGGAGGCGGTGGCGAACCTCGAGGCCCAGGCGCGCACCGAGCACGTCTCGCACACGCGCGTGCACCGTCCGTGGGGCTACTACGAGAGCGTCGACGCCGGCGAGCGCTTCCAGGTCAAGCGCATCATGGTACAGCCGGGTGCGGCGCTCTCGCTTCAGATGCACCACCACCGCGCCGAGCACTGGGTGGTGGTGTCCGGCACGGCGAAAGTGACGCGAGGCGAGGACCAGCTCCTCGTGTCGGAGAACGAATCGGTGT
>DASYPG010000346.1:0-4514 GCA_036006885.1 Burkholderiales bacterium
CGGCGACCTGACGCTCGCCGAGCTGTCGCAGATCGATCACATCTGCGTCACGCATTCCCACCTCGACCACGTCGCGTCGATCCCGTTCCTCGTCGACACGGTGGGCGGCATGCGCTCCAAGCCGATCGTTGTGCATGCGACGCGTGCCACCATCGAGATTCTGCGCAACCACCTGTTCAACTGGGCGATCTGGCCCGACTTCACCGAGATCCCGACGCCCGAGGCGCCGTTCCTGCGCTTCCGCGAGATCGTGGTGGGGGAGGCGATCACCCTGTCCGGGCGCACCATCACGCCGATTCCCGCCCGCCACACGGTGCCGGCGGTCGGCTACCACCTCGACAGCGGCGCGGCGAGCCTGGTCTTCACCGGCGACACCGCGCCGAACGACGCGCTCTGGAGCGTGGTGAACGGCATCGGCAACCTCAAGTTCCTGATCATCGAGACGGCATTCTCGAACAAGGAGCGCCACCTCGCCGAGATCTCGCGCCATCTCTGTCCCATGACGCTCGCGGAGGAGCTGAAGAAGCTCGAGCGCGGCGCCGAGATCTACATCACGCACCTGAAGCCGGGCGAGATCGAGCCCACCATGCTCGAGATCGAGGAATCCGCCGGCGCGTACCGCCCCCGCATGCTGCAGAACAACCTGGTGCTCGAGTTCTGAGCCATGGACGTGTCGCTCACGCGGCCGCGGCCGGACCAGCTCGCGGCGCTCGCGCCCCTCGCCAGCCTCTCCGCCGGTCGGCTCGCCGAGCTGGCGCAGGTGGCGGTGGTCGAGCGTGCGCGGCGCGGCAGCGATCCGCTGCAGGATCGCCTGCAGGGGCCGCAGTCGGTGTTCCTGCTGGCCGGCGAGCTGCTGCTCGCCTTTGAAGGCGGCGGCACGCTGGTCGTGGTGGGGGGAAGCGACGAGGCGCGGCAGGCGCTCAACCGGCAGGGCGCGCGCCTCGCACGCAGCAAGGCGATCACCGACGTCGACCTAGTCATGCTCGACGACGAGGTGCTCGACATCCTAGCCACCTGGGACCAGGTCGCCGCGGGCGCCGATTCCACGCTAACCGGCCAGGCGGCGCCCGTCGATGTGCGCATCGTCACCGGTGCGTTCGGGCTCGGCAAGCTGCGCACGGGCGCGTTCGCGCAGCTACCGGTGGCGCACATCGACGAGCTTCTCAAGCGCTTCGATCGGGTGAAGACGGCGCCAGGCGAAACGGTCATTCGCGAGGGCGACCAAGGCGACTACTACTACGTGGTGGAGTCGGGCCGCTTCAACGTCGAGCGCCTCGTCGGCGGCGCGAAGGTGCTGCTGGCCGAGCTGAAGAGCGGCGACGCGTTCGGCGAGGAGGCGCTGGTTTCGGAGGCCAAGCGCAACGCTACCGTGACCTCGCTCGGCGAAGGCGAGCTGCTGCGCCTCGACCGCACACATTTTGACGAACTGTTGCGCGAGCCGCTCCTGCGGCGCGTGTCGTTCGCGGACGCGGCGGAGAGGGTGCGGCGCGGCGCGCTGTGGCTCGACGTGCGCTATCCTTCGGAGTACCAGTACGACAAGCTGCCCGGGGCGATCAACGTGCCCCTCGCCGAGGTCCGCAACATGTTCGCGGTGCTCGACCGTACCAGGGAATACGTGGCGTATTGCCAGAGCGGCCGGCGCAGCGCCGCGGCGGCTTTCCTCTTCGCGCAGCGCGGCTTCAAGGTCTGGCTCCTCGACGGGGGCCTGCGAAGTGTGCAAAAAAGCGCATAAATCCGCGCAAATCCTGACGGGAATTCCTTTGAGAATCAGAATAGATAGCGCTAACATCGAATGACAAGCTAGAACCCCGCCGCGGGAGGATTTTCGATGAGCGCAGTCCTGAGTTCGCATGCAGCGAGCAACGATTTCGGCGCGCGCCTTGCGTTCCAGAAGCAGCTGCAGGTGGTCACGAACAAGATCCACGCCACCAGCAACATCGACGAGATCATGCTGGAGATGAGCGCGGAGGTGTGCGCGCTCTTCAACGCCGAGCGCCTCACCATCTACTCGGTGGCCGAGGACAGGCAGTCGATCGTGTCGAAGGTGAAGACGGGGCTGAACTCGTTCAGGGACCTGAAGCTGCCGATCGCCGAGCACTCGATCGCCGGGTACGCGGCGCTCGTGAAGAAGACCGTCAACATCAAGGACGTCTACGACGACGCGGAGCTGCGCACGCTCAATCCGAACCTGCGCTTCCTGCAGGAAGTGGACAAGCGCACCGGCTACCGCACCAAGCAGATGCTGGTCACGCCGATCATCGATGCGGGCGGGTCCGAGCTCATCGGCGTGATCCAGGTCATCAACCACAAGACCGGCACGCCGTTCGGCGAGATGGCCGAGGACGGCATCGCCGAGCTCTCGCAAACCCTGGCGATCGCCTTCAAGCAGCGCCAGAAGCCCGCCGTCGCCAAGACCAAGTACGACTACCTGATCTCCGACGCGGTGCTCTCGTCGGGCGAGTTCGAGCTCGCCTCGCGCCAGGCGCGCAAGAAAGCGGTCGAGGTCGAGCAGGTGCTGCTGGAGGAGTTCCAGGTCAAGCTGCCGGCGATCGGCGCGGCGCTTTCCAGGTTCTTCGGCGTGCCCTACGAGCCGTTCAAGCCCGACCGCGTCAAGCCGATGGATCTGCTCAAGAACCTGAAGCGCGAGTACGTCGAATCGACCCAGTGGGTGCCGATCGACGACACGAAGGAGGGCCTGGTCGTCCTGTGCCTCGACCCGGAGCGTATCCGCTCGTCGCGCATCGCCGCCAACGTCTTTCCGAAGGCGCGCATCGGCTACAAGGTGACCACGCAGAAGGAATTCCGCGACACGCTGAACCACTTCTACGGCGGCGACGGCGGCGCGAGCCTGGGCAACATCGACGATCTCCTGTCCGATCTGTCCGACAGCGGGGGCGAAGCCGCGGAGGGTGCGGCCTCCGATGAGGTCGACGCGGCGGCGGACAACGAGCTGGTGAAGCTCGTCAACAAGGTGATCGTCGAAGCCTACAACCAGGGCGCGTCGGACATCCACATCGAGCCCTACCCGGGCAAGGCGAAGACCGAGATCCGCTTCAGGAAGGACGGCAACCTCGCGCCCTACATCGAGGTTCCGGCGAGCTACCGCGCCGCGATCGCGGCGCGCATCAAGATCATGTGCGACCTGGACATCTCGGAGAAGAGAAAGCCCCAGGACGGCAAGATCAAGTTCAAGAAGTTCGGGCCGCTCGACATCGAGCTACGCGTGGCCACCATCCCCACGGCCGGCGGCGTCGAGGACATCGTGATGCGGATTCTCGCCGCGGGCGAGCCGATCCCGCTCGACAAGATGGGCTTCTCGCCGCGCAACCTCGAGCAGCTGCAGCACACGGTCGCCAAGCCCTACGGTCTGTTCTTCGTCTGCGGGCCGACCGGTTCGGGCAAGACCACCACGCTGCACTCGGTCCTGAAGTCCCTGAACACCCCGGACACCAAGATCTGGACCGCCGAGGATCCGGTCGAGATCACGCAGAAGGGCCTGCGGCAGGTGCAGGTGAACCGCAAGGCGGGCCTGGATTTCGCCACGGTCATGAAGTCGTTCCTGCGGGCCGACCCCGATATCATCATGGTCGGCGAGATGCGCGACAAGGAGACCACCTCGACCGGCATCGAAGCCTCGCTCACCGGCCACCTGGTGTTCGCGACGCTGCATACCAACTCCGCGCCGGAATCGATCATCCGCCTGCTCGACATGGGGATGGACCCGTTCAACTTCTCCGACGCGCTGCTCGGCATCCTGGCGCAGCGCCTCGCGCGGCGCCTGTGCAACTGCAAGCAACCCTACACGCCCGAGCCCGCCGAGCTCACATCGTTCCTGCGCGAGTACAGCGAGGAGCTTATGAGCACGGCGCGCTTCAAGGCCGATCCCAAGGGTGCGATGGAGGCGGTGTACAAGGAGTGGGTGAGGGTCTACGGCAACGACAAGGGCCAGCTCACCTTCTACAGGCCGGTGGGCTGCGACAAGTGCAGCGGCAGCGGGTTCAAGGGGCGCTGCGCCCTGCACGAGCTGCTGATCGCCAACGACAAGCTGAAGAAGCTGATCCAGGAGCATGCGCGAGTCGCGGACATCCTTGCGCAGTCACTCGAAGACGGCATGCGCACCCTGAAGCAGGACGGGATGGAGAAGTGCCTGGCCGGCATGACCCAGATCAAGGAAGTGCGCTCGGTCTGCATCAAGTAACATGCTCGATACTACCCAGGGCCTGCGCTTTGCCGGCGGCTCCGCACCCACCGGCGCGGACGACCTGGGCCAGCGTCTGGAGCAGCTGAACGCGATCGGCGCCTCGCTCTCCGCGGAGCGCGACATCCATCGCCTGCTCGAGACGATCCTCACCGCGGCCAAGACCATCACCCGCGCCGACGGCGGCACGCTGTATCGCCTCACCGACGACAAGACCTTGCGCTTCGAGATCGTGCGCACGAGCTCGCTCAAGTACTACCTCGGCGGCACCACCGGCAACCCGGTGCCCTTCTACCCGATCCAGCTCTACAAGGAC
>DASYPG010000347.1:0-1658 GCA_036006885.1 Burkholderiales bacterium
GTCGGGCGCGCGCATGCACGCCGCCTATTACCGCCCCGGCGGCGTCTACCGCGATCTTCCCGAGCGCATGCCGCAATATCAGGTTTCCAAAATAAGGAATGAGCGGGAAATCGAAGCGCTGAACAAGAACCGGCAAGGCTCGGTGCTCGACTTCATCGAGGACTTCAGCAGCCGTTTTCCCAAGGCGGTGGACGACTACGAAACGCTGCTCACCGAGAACCGGATCTGGAAGCAGCGCACCGTTGGCATCGGCGTGGTCTCGCCCGAGCGCGCGCTCGCGCTCGGCTTCACCGGCCCGATGCTGCGCGGCTCGGGCATCGCGTGGGACCTGCGCAAGAAGCAGCCCTACGAGGTCTACGACCGCATGGAGTTCGACATCCCGGTCGGGAAGAACGGCGACTGCTACGACCGCTACCTGGTGCGCGTCGAGGAGATGCGCCAGTCGAACCGCATCGTCAAGCAGTGCATTGCCTGGCTGCGCGCGAACCCCGGCCCGGTGATGACCGACAACCACAAGGTGGCTCCGCCCACGCGCCTGGAGATGAAGGAGAGCATGGAGCAGCTGATCCACCACTTCAAGCTCGTCACCGAGGGCATGCACGTGCCCGAGGGCGAGGTCTACGCCGCGGTCGAGCACCCCAAGGGCGAGTTCGGCATCTACCTCGTGTCCGACGGCGCGAACAAGCCCTACCGCCTCAAGATCCGTGCCGCGGGGTTCGCCCACCTGTCCGCGCTCGACGAGATGGCGCGCGGGCACATGCTCGCCGACGCCGTCGCGATCATCGGTACTCAAGACATCGTTTTTGGAGAGGTCGATCGCTAAGAGCATGCTGAGCGCCGATTCCCTGAAAAAACTGGACCGCGAGATCGCGAAGTACCCGCCCGAGCAGAAGCGCTCGGCCGTGATGAGCGCGCTCATCCTCGCGCAGGACGAGCACGGCTGGCTCTCGCCCGAGGTGATGGACTTCGTCGCCGGCTACCTCGGCATGCCGCCGGTCTTGGTCTACGAGGTGGCGAGCTTCTACACGATGTACAACCTGAAGCCCACCGGCCGCCACAAGCTCACCATCTGCACCAACCTGCCGTGCGGGCTGGAGGGCGCGCTCGACGCCGTCGACCATCTGTGCAGCCGCCTCGGCGTCGGCTTCAACGAGACCACCGCCGACGGACGGTTCACGCTGAAGGAAGGCGAGTGCATGGGCGCCTGCGCGATGGCGCCGGTGGTGCTGGTGAACAACAAGAAGATGCACGACTACATGACCAACGAGAAGCTCGACCGCCTCATTGAGGAACTGAAGTAATGCTCGACTACGGGCCCGACGCGATCTTGATGGCCGGCCTGGACGGCGCGAACTGGCGCCTGAAGGACTATGAGGCGCGCGACGGCTATGCGGCGTTGAAAAAAATCCTGGCCGACAAGATCGCGCCCGATCAGATTATCGCGGATCTGAAAAAATCGGCGCTGCGCGGCCGCGGTGGCGCGGGCTTTCCGACCGGGCTCAAGTGGTCGTTCATGCCGAAGAACTACATCGGGCCGAAGTACGTGGTGTGCAACTCCGACGAGGGCGAGCCCGGCACCTGCAAGGACCGCGACCTCCTGCGCTACAACCCGCACGCCTGCATCGAGGGCATGATCATCGCCGGCTACGCGATGGGCG
>DASYPG010000348.1:0-12576 GCA_036006885.1 Burkholderiales bacterium
CAGCACGAACGGCAGCAGCGTGCAGAGCCAGAAGACGACTTCAAGGGGCTTGACGTTAGCGTTTGCCAAACAGGCCCAGGGGCCGCCACATCAACAGGGCGACCATCACGAGATAGATGAGAAAGGCGCCGAGCCACGGGACGTAGTACTTGCCGGCCATGTCGCTGATGCCGAGCACGATTGCAGCCGCGAACGAGCCGCCGATCGAGCCCAGCCCGCCCACCGCCACGACGATCAGCACGTAGACGAGGTAGGCGAGCGCGAAGCTCGGGTCGAGGCCGACCACCTCGATCGCCAGCGCGCCGCCGAGGCCGGCGAGGCCGCCGCCAAGCGCGAAGGTGATCATGAACGTGCGCTCGACGTCGATGCCGAGGCCGCGCGCCATGCGCTGGTTGTCGACCGCGGCGCGCACCTGGGCGCCGAAGCGGGTTCTTTCGAGCAGCAGCACCAGGAGGGCCGTGATGGCGAGCGAGACGGCGATGAGAAAGATGCGGTAGGTCGCGAAGCTCTGGCCGAGGAGTTGCACCGAGCCGCGCAGGTACTCCGGCACGCGCGCCGACTGCTGCTCGGATGTGTAGAACCAGGCGAACACCGCGACCGAGATGAATACGATGCCAATGGTCAGCAGGCACTGGTCCAGGTCGCTCGCCCGATAAAGCCTTCGATAGAGCGTTCGCTCCAGGAGGATGCTGAGGAGGGCGGCGACGACAAAGGCGAGCGGCAGGGTGGCGAAGAACGGCCACCCGGCCTTGTTCATCAGGGTGACGGTGGTATAGCCGCCGACCATTGCGAAGCTGCAGTGCGCGAGATTGACGAAATTCATCATCCCGAGCGTCACCGTCAGCCCCACCGACAGCAGGAACAGCAGCATCCCGTAGGCGAACCCGTCGAAGAGCACGCCCGCGAGCGAGGCCAGCATCGGGTGCTACGGCTTCTGGCTCTTCCTGCGCTCTCCGGCCGGGTCCTTCACCTGGGGCACCCGGTCGAACGGCACGTTCACCAGCTCGTTGCCGACCTTCTGGACCCGGCGGATATAGACGTCCTGCACCACGTCGCGCGTCTCGGGGTCGATGCCCATCGGGCCGCGCGGGCTGTCCCACTTCAGCCCCTTCGCCGCCGCGATCATCGCCTCGGCGTCGGTGTTGCCCTTGGTCTTCTTCAGCGTCTCGTAGATCGCGTGCATGCCGTCGTAGCCACCGATCGAGAAGAAGTCCGGGTTGCGGCCGTGCATCGCGTTGAACTCCTTGACGAACGCCTGGTTCAGCTTGTTGTCGAGCTTGTAGTCGTAGTGCCAGGCGGTGATGATGCCGAGGGCGGTGTCGCCCATGCTCTTCAGCGCGGATTCAGCCGTGGTCTCGCCCGAGCCGAGCACCTTGGTCCTATTGAGGTCGATCCCGCGCTCGGCGAACGCCTTGCCCAGCGCCGCGGGCTGCGCGCCCCCGGGGATGAAGATATAGATCGACTGCGGCGCGAGATCCTTGGCGCGCTGCACGAAGGCGGAAAAGTCCGGGTTCGCCACCGGGAAGCGCACCGAGCCGACGATCGTCCCGCCCGCGCCCTTGAAGCCGGTCTGGAACGCCGCCTCGGCGTCGTGCCCCGGGCCGTAGTCGGTGACCATGGTGTAGTTCTGCTTGAGCCCGCCCTTGGTGGCGGCCCAGGCGCCGAAGGTCTCCATCACCTGCGGCAGCACCACCGAGGTGCGGATCATGTAGGGCGACTTGGTGATCACGATCGAGGTGGCGGCGTTCATCACCACCATGAACTTCTTCGCCTCGGCCGACACGTCGCCCGCGGCCATCGCGTTCGGCGTGAGGACGTAGCCCGCGAGGATGTCGACCTTGTCGCGCACCACCAGCTCCTGCGACAGGCGCTTCGCCACGTCGGGGGCGGGTCCGCCGGTGTCCTTGCGGATGATCTCGATCTTCTTGCCGGCGACGGTGTCGCCGTGCTGCTTCATGTAGGTCTTGATGCCGTTGTCGAGCTGGTTGCCGGCATCGGCAAACTGGCCCGAGAGCGTGAGGACGAGCCCGATCCTGACGGTGCCCTGCGCGTGCGCCGGAAGCGACGCGCCGAGCAAGGTTGCAGCGAGGATTGCCGTTCCGCCAAATGTTCTAGTCATGAATGTTCTAGTCATTCTTGTCCTCCTGTGGGATCGTGCAAATTCTAACCTTAGAGTCCGCCGTCGATGAACCGCATCCTGACGACGCATGTGGGAAGCCTGCCCACCCTCGAGTCCGTGGCGGCCGTGGTGCGCAAGCAGCGCGAGCTCGGGCTGGATGTCATCAACGAAGGCGAATACACCAAGGGCGGCGACTGGCTTTCCTACATCGAGGAGCGCTTCGGCGGCTTCGAGCCGCGGCCGGCGCCGCCCGGCGAGCGGCCCCTGATCGCGCGGGGTCGCGACCGCGAAGCGTTCGCCGATTTCTACCGCTACGCCACCGAGCGCGGCACGCTCTTCTACACCCCGGGCGAGCAGATCAAGCGCGTACGTCCGGTGTGGTGCTGCACCGATCCGGTCGTCTACCGCGGCCTTGCGCCGCTCAAGCGCGAGATCGACACGCTGCTCGAGTTCGTGAAGCCCGAGGAAGCGTTCCTCACCTCCACCGCGCCCGGCAGCCTGGAGGTCTACCGGCGCAACGAGTACTACCGCTCCGAGGACGAGTTCGTGTTCGCGATAGCCGAAGCGATGCGCGTGGAGTACGAGGCCATCGCGGCCTCGGGCGTCACCCTGCAGGTCGACGACGCCTGGCTGCCGGCGCTGTGGGACCGCATCGGCATCGCGATGGGCCTTCCCGCTTTTCTCAAATACTGCGCCGTGAGGGTCGAGGCCCTCAACCATGCGCTGCGCAACGTTCCCGAAGAACGCGTGCGCTATCACCTGTGCTGGGGGAGCTGGCACGGTCCGCACGCCCACGACCTGGAATTGAAATTTGTTGTCGATTTGCTCCTGAAGGTGAAAGCGAGGGCGTATCTCATCGAGGCGGCGAACGCGCGCCACGCGCACGAGTATGCGGTCTGGGACGAAGTGAAGCTGCCCGAGGGAAAGATTCTGGTGCCGGGCGTGGTCACGCACTCCACCGACGTGGTCGAGCACCCCGAGCTGGTCGCACAGCGCATCCGGCGCTTCGCGAGGCGGGTCGGGCCCGAGAACGTAATCGCTGGCGCCGACTGCGGCTTCGGCGGCCGCAGCCACCCGCAGATCGCCTGGGCGAAGCTACGCTCGCTGGTTGAAGGCGCGAAGCTCGCGACCGACGCGCTGTTCTGCTAGGTCAGGCGCCGAGCGCCTGCCTCACCCTCGCCGCTGTAAACGGCAGCTCGCGCATGCGGGTTCCGGTGGCGTCGGCGATCGCGTTCGCGAGCGCCGCCGCGGTGGGGCCCTGCGCCGCCTCGCCGGTGCCTAGGAAGGGTTGTCCCGGGCGATTGATGAGGTGCACCTCGACGCTCTCCGGCAGGTCGGGAAACCGCAGGATCGGATAGCCGCCCCAATCGCGGCTCGTGATTCTCGTGCGGTCGAAGCTCACTGCCTCGTGCAGGGTCCAGCTCAGTGACTGCACGATACCGCCCTCGATCTGGTTGACGATCCCGTCGGGGTTGACGATGTCGCCGCTGTCGTTCGCGGCGACCACGCGGCCGACGCGCACGCGGCCGCTATCGCGGTCGACGTCGACCTCGCAGGCGATCGCCGTGTAGGCGGCGAGGTTCTTGTAGCGCGCGAAGGCGAAACCCCGGCCGCGGCCGGGCTGCTTCTTCCACGCCGGCCAGCCAAAGCGCTCGGCGGCGGTGCGCACCACCGCCTGCGCGCGCGGGTCCTCGAGATGCCTGAGGCGGAACTCGACCGGATCGGCGTGCGCCGCGGCGGCGAGCTCGTCCATGAAGCTCTCGATCGAGAAGATGTTCATGTACGCGCCGAGGGCGCGGAGCGCCGACACGCGCAGCGGCATTTCGGTCACGAAGTGGTGCACCACGCGCGAGTTGGCGAACTTGTAGAGGGGGATCGCGTTGCGGTCGCCGCCGCCGGTCGGCTGCGGGATCGCCCGCGGCGGCGGCGGCGTGAACGGCTTCTCCAGGTGCCACGCGGGCGCGAGATAGCCTGCGGGTCCCGGCCGCGTGGAATGCGTGTTGCTCCAGACTTCGTACTGGAAGTCCTCCACCTTGCCCTCGGCGGACACATGCCCACGCGCTTTCGAGAGCATCGCCGGGCCGTAGGGCTCCCAGCCGTGCTCGTCTTCGCGCATCCATTGCACCCGCACCGGCCGCCCCGGCAGGGCGCGCGCGACGAGCGCGGCGTCCGCGGCCGCGTCGTCTGCCGCGTTGTGGCCGTAGCAGCCCGCGCCTTCCATGTGGATGCAGCGCACGCGCTCCTTGGGCATGACGGTCATCTCGGCGATCGCCCCGCGCAGCGGATAGACCCCTTGGCTATGCGTCCACAGCGTGAGCGTTTCGTCGCGGTAGAGGCCCACCGCGCACGACGGGCCGATCGAGGCGTGCATCTGGTAGGGCCGGCGGTAGTCGGCTTCGATCAGCCCCGGGCCGGTCCCGCTCTTGCCGTTGTCGTGGATGACCGTGTTCTGCGACGGCAGCGTCGGGAGCAGCTCATGGATCTGCTTGCTGTCCGGGAGCTTCGTCCGCTCGTCCCATTGGGCAGCCTTCGCAAGCGCGCGCATCGCCGCAATGGCCTGGAACTCCCGCTCGGCGACCACCGCGACAAAGTTGCCGTCGCGCACCACCTTGACCACGCCGGGCATGCTGGTGACCGCCGCGGTGTCGAGCGCGCGCAGACGCGCGCCGTAGCCGGGTGGGCGCAGCACGCGTGCGTGGACCATCCCGGGCAAGCGCAGGTCCTGCACGTAGATCACCTGGCCGGTCAGCTTCGCCGGGATGTCGACCCGGGCGAGCGGCTTTCCCATCACCGTGCGCACGGCCGGGTCGCGCAGCGGCGATTGCGGCTGCGCGCGCACGTGTAGCGCCTGGCCGGCGACCAACTCGCCGTAGGCGACGCCGTTCACCGTGCCGTCGCGGATCGTGAGCCGCTCGGCCGGAACGCCGAGGCGCTTCGCCGCGAGGTCCGCGAGCAGGGCGCGCGTCTGCGCCGCGGCGTGCAGGATCGCGGTGCCGCTTTCCTGCATCGACTGGCTGCCGGCGGTGTATTGCTCGTCGGGCGTGCGTGCGGTGTCGGCGGTGACGAGCTCGATGCGAGAGGGTTCGACCAACAGTTCTTCCGCCGCGACCTGGATGAGCGCGGTCTTGATTCCCTGCCCGAGCTCGGCTTTGCCGGTAAACACCGTAATGCGGCCGTCGGCGCCGACGCGGATCCAGGCGTCGAGCATCGGCTCGTTGTTCAGGCTGCCCGGGAGCTTCCCCGCCTGCGCGCCGGCAAGGTGGGGCAGGAGCGAAAAGCTGACGACGAGCGCGCCGCTGCGCGCGATGAAAGAGCGCCGGTTCATGGGTCGCGCGCCGCGCGGGTTCATGGCTCGCGCGACGCGCGCTCGACCGCACGCAGGATGCGCATGTGCGTGCCGCAGCGGCAGAGGTTTCCGCTCATGTGCTTGCGGATCTCGGCTGCGGAGGGGTGGGGCGTGCGCTCGAGCAGGGCCTGCGCCTGCATGATCATCCCGGGGATGCAATAACCGCACTGCGCCGCCTGCTCGGCGATGAAAGCGCGCTGCACGCGCCCCGGCTTGTCGGGCGTGCCGAGGCCCTCGAGCGTGGTGATGCGCCGCCCCGCAAGCGTCGAGATGGGCGTCACGCACGAGAACACCGCGCGGCCGTCCACCAGCACGGTGCATGCGCCGCACTGCCCGAGGCCGCAGCCGAACTTGGCGCCATTCAGCCGCAACTGGTCGCGCAGCACATAGAGCAGCGGCGTCGCCGGGTCGGCGTCGAGCTCTTCGGCCTTGCCGTTGACATTCAGGCTGATCATTTCCTCTCCTCGCGAATCTTCTTCAGCTCGTCTGCCACGTCGCTCCACGCGGCGGCGCCGCCGAACTCGCTGCGGATATAGGCAGCGAGGTCCTTCACCTGGCCGTCGGTCAGCGCGTCGGCGAACCCGGGCATGGCACGGCCCGGCTCGCCTTCGGGCGGCGCGATCCCCTCGAGCGTGATCCGCAGAAGGTTGCTCGACGTCGGTATTGTCATGGCGGTTCCAAGCGCGAGCGGCAAGGCGCCACCGGAGCCGGCCTCGCGGCCCCGATCATGGCACACGGCGCAGGTGCCGGCATAGACCTCGGCGCCACCGCCGTTGGCGCGCGCGGCCGACGTTGCCTGCGCGAGCGCGGCGTCAGCCTTCTTGCGGCGCTCCGCTGAGGGCGGACCGGCGAGCGCCTCGAGATACGTCGCCATCGCGCGCACGTCTTCCTCGGGCGCGCGCGCCAGGTTGCGCACCACCGGCTCCATCGGTCCGGCCGCGATCGCGTGCACGTCGTCGAGCCCGCTGCGCAGGTATTTGAAGAGTTGCTCGGCCGTCCAGGGCACGGGCGCGGGCGAGCGTGCGTTCAGCGCTGGGCCATGCCAGCCTTCCGCCACGCCGCCGTTGAAGAGCTCCTCCTTCTTTTCGCCGCCGAGAAAGTTGCGCGGCGTATGGCAGGCGCCGCAGTGGCCGAGGCCGTTCACCAGGTACGCCCCGCGGTTCCACTGCGCGCTTCGCGCCGGGTCGGGCTGGAACACGCCGCGCTCGAAGTAGAGCGCCTTCCAGCTGCCGACGAGAGCGCGCATGTTGAATGGCGCGTGCAGCTCGTGCGGCCGGTTTGGCTCGCGCACCGGCTCGCGCGTAGCGATGTAAGCGTAAAGCGCCCGGATGTCCTCGTCGGTCAGGCGCGTGTAGTACTCGTACGGAAATGCCGGGTACAGGTGGCGTCCCTCGCGGTCCACGCCTTCGCGCAGGGCGCGCTTGAAGGCGTCCTCGGACCAGCGCCCGATGCCGGTGTCGGGATCCGGCGTGATGTTGGTTCCGTAAAACGTGCCGAACGGCGTCTCGAGCGGCCGGCCGCCGGCGAAGCTTCTTCCGCCCTCGGCGGTATGGCAGGCCTGGCAGTTGCCGATCGCGGCAAGCTCGGCACCCCTCGCGATGAGCGCCGGATCGACCGAGGCCTTCGCGGGCACGGCGTCTGGCGCGACTGGGTCGGACGCGCAGGCGGCGCACACCGCCGCCAGGGATGCGATTACCGCGAAACGAGGCATCGGCCCCCTGGTTTTACACCTGTGGAACGGGGTTTGCAGCTTGAGCCTGCATGAACGCTCACGGGTTGCTTGCCGTATTTGCCAGCGCCCTCGTTTCGGTGTCTTCGCTTGCGCAGCAGGCGCGGGACGGCGAAAGGCCGCTGCGGCCCGACAACGCCTCGAACGCGGCGATCGGCGGCTGGTGCGACGCGCTCACCGGCGCGAAGAAGGAGCAGTGCCTGCGCGATGGGCGCAAGCGCCAGGAAGAGAAGGCCGCCGCCGGCTCGAGCACGCGCGGCAGCTGCGATGCGCTCGCCGGACCCGACAAGGAACGCTGCCTGCGGCAAGGCGGCACAGTCGAGGTCGATGCCAGAAAGAACGCCGGCGCGTCTGCGCAGGAGGCAGCCGGAGCCCAATAGGCCGGCCGTGCCAGCAAGCCAGCAGCTATTCGGCAGGCTCCTGCGGCTCGCCTGGGGCGGGCTCATAGGGCGGCAGCTCGGGCGGGATGGGGTCGCTCGGCGGCTCGGGTGTCGGCTCGTGCTTCTGCGGCGGCGGGTGTTTCTCAGCCCTCGTTGGTGCCATGGCGGCGTTCCATCTCGACGGATGGTCGCTCCGACCTGCGCCGGTCACCGGCGAGGCTGCGTCGCTCGCTCGACGGCGGTCGCCAGGCGACGAAGCCGGCGACGGCGCCGGTGACGAGGTGCAGCCACACGTTCGGTCCGTCGAGGGGCATCAAAAATCGGTCGAGCCCGTGCAGCATGCCGACGAGGGCGAGAGCCGCGAAGACGAAGGCCGCAGCGCGGGCGTAAGTGACTGCCGGTCTGCGCCCGACGTAAACCGCAAGACCCCACGCCCCCATGATCATATGGATCAAGGCGAGTCCCCGGTTGACCGGGAGAAGGCCTGCGAGCGCGCCCGGCATCAGGCCGAGCGCGCCGAGGCCAAGGTAGGCAAGGCCGAGGATGAGCGCGAGGCTGCGTGGCGTCATGGCCGCAGTTATGGTGTCTCCACGCCACCGCCTTCGCCGTCGTAGTCGCGCGCGAGGCGTACTGCGCCGTCGCCTCCGATCACCGCGACGCGGCAGCGCCGCTTCGCTTTCGCTACCCGTACCGCGTGCTTCATCGCGCCCCACTGGCTGGGAAAATACGCGACCGCGGTGCGGTTCGGCCCGCGCTCGTTGACGCTCCAGATGCCGTCCTTGCTCCGCACCACGCGGAGCATCGGCCTTGCGTCGTGCTGCATCAGCCGCCGGACTTCACCGTGAGCTCGTTGCGCACTGAGGTCACGCCCTCGACGCCGCGCGCCACTGCTTCCGCCTTTTTCTTCATGTCGGCGTTGTCAACGGCGCCCTTCAGGGTCACGACGCTGCCGTTGCTGTCGACGTTGATGATCAGGGTCTTCAGGCTGACGTCGGCCGCGAGCGCGGTTTTCACCTTGGTGGTGAGCACCGATTCCTTCGTGTACTGGCTGATTTCGCTGGTGGCGCCGCCGCTGGTGCCGCCGCTGCTGCTGCTGCCTTTGCTGCTTTGGTTGCTCGAGCAGGCGGTGAGCGCGAGCGCGGCCGCTACGGACAACGTAAATGCAAGTGCTTTCATGAATTGCTCCTTTCGTGGGTGAAATGGGTGAAATCGACTTTGGGGGTGGGCGGCTTGGGCTCGGCCGGCTTCTTCGGGTCGCACGCCGCGAGGCCCAGGAGTAGCGCCGCCATCAGCAGGGTTTTCATCTTTGCTCTAGCTCCCGCCCGAGGGCGCCTGGGTGTGCACGGTGCGCGGCTTGTCGATCGGAGGCCGCCGGATCTCCTGCTCGAGGCCGGGCCGCTCGCGCCGCTCGTAGGGTCCGAGCTCGACCGGCTGGCCGCTCTGCGCCGAGCGGTACAGCGCATGGATGACGCGCACGTCGGCGAGGCCTTCCTCGGGACCGGGCTCGGGGGCATGGTTCTTGAGCACGCAGTCGGAGAAATACAGGAGCTCCGGCGCGAACTGGTCGCGCTTGGCGAAGCGCCGCTCCTTGCGCTCGCCGTTGATCGTCAGGCGGTGCTGCAGCGCCATCGCGTATTCGTATGCCGGCTCGAGCGCGAGGTCGCCCTTGGTGCCGGTGATGCGGTACTCGGAGACGTCCGCCGCGCCGAAGCTGCAAGTAAACGCGGCGCAGCGCTCGCCCGGAAAGCGCAGCACCGCCGAGAATGTCTCCTCGACCTCGCCGAGGCTGCCGGCGGCCATGGCGCGCGCCTCGACCGGCTCGTCGCCGAAGAGGCCGCGCGCGGCGTTGATGCAGTAGATGCCGATGTCGTAGAGCGTGCCGCCGCCGAGGGCGTGCTGCACCCGGATGTTGCCCGGCACCACGTGCATGGTGAAGGTCGAGGTGAAGATGCGCGGCTCGCCGATGCGCCCGGAGCGCGCGACCTCGATCGCCTCGAGGTTGGCGCGCTCGAAGTGCAGCCGGTAGGCGACCATCAGCTTGACGCGGGCCGCGCGCGCCGCCTCGGCCATGCGCTCGCACTGCTCCTCGGTGACGGCCATGGGCTTCTCGACCAGGACGTGCACGCCCGCCTGCGCCGCGCGGATCGCGTACTCCGCGTGCATGCTGTTCGGAGTGGCGATGTAGACGGCGTCGACTTCGCCGCTCTTCAGCATCTCGTCGTACTGCTCGTAGGAATAGCGCCTGTCGACGTGGTACTTGGCGCCGAGCTCCTCGAGCTTGACCGGGTCGCCCGAGACGAGTGCGGCAAGCCGGGAATTGCGCCGCGCGTTGCCGAATGCGGGCAGCACCGCGACCTGGGCGATGTGCCCCAGACCCACGACCGCGTAGCGAACCTGTTTTCTCGGCATGCGCTCGGCGTCTCCTAGTCGGGTTCCGAGACCTTCTTCAGCACCTCGCCCGACTGGCTCTCGCGCAGGCACAGCGCGATGTCGCCGAGCGAAACGATGCCCACCGGGACCTCGTCCTGGCCGGTGACGAGCAGGCGGCGTACCTGGCGCTTCTCCATCAGCTCGCATGCATCCTCGACCTCGGCCTCCGAGCTGCAGGAAAGCACGTCGCGCGTCATCACGTCCTCCACCCGCGTCTGGTTCGGATCCATGCCGCGCGCCACGGCGCGCACGGTGATGTCGCGGTCGGTAATGATGCCGACCACGCGCCTGGGCTCATCGCATACCGGCAGCGAGCCGATGTCCTGCGAGGCCATTTTCTTCGCCGCCTCGGCGAGGCTCGCATACGGGGTGATGGTCTCGATGCCTCCGGTCATGATGGCTGCGAGCTTCATGTCTCTCCTAGGCGGCGCGCCGCTTCGCCCGATGGGCGCGCTTCGCTCGCTTTGGTTTGTCTTGCTTTTTCTCGACGCTCTTCTTCAGGAGTGCCATGAGGTCGATCACCTCCGCTTTCGCTGGAGCCTTCTCGCCCTTCTCGGGCTGGGTGATCTCCTCGGTCTGCCCCTGCTTGATCTTGTCCTTGATCCGCGCCAGGAGATCGTCGCGATAGGTGTCCTTGAATTTCTCGGGACGCCACTTCTCGGACATGTCGTCGATCATCCGCAGCGCCATGTCGATCTCCTTCGGGCTGGCCTTGTGGTGGAGCGCGCCGTTCGGCACGCCGAGCTCGTCCGGAGCCCGGATCTCGTCGGCGTAGCGCAGCGTGTCCATGAGCAGTACGTCGTCCTGCGGCAGCACCGCGGCGAGGTACTGCCGGGTGCGGATCACCACAGTGGCGATGCCGGCCTTGCCGGCCTTCTTCATCGCGTCGCGCAGCAGCGCATACGCCTTTTCGCCGCGCTTGCCGGGGGCGAGGTAGTACGGGGTCTCGAAGTAGAGCGGCGGGATGTCCTTCAGGTCGACGAAGGCCTGGATGTCCACGGTCTTCGAGGCGTCGACGTTGGCGCGGCGGAAGTCCTCTTCGGACAGCACCACGTACTTGTCGTCCTCGTACTCGTAGCCCTTGACGATCTCGGGCCACGGCACGTCCTCGCCGGTCGACTTGTTGTAGCGCTTGTAGCCCACCGGTGCGAGATCGCGCTTGTCGAGCATGGTGAGGTCGAGCTCGCTCGAGCGCTTTTCGGCCGAGAAAAGCTCGACCGGCACGTTGACCAGCCCAAAGCTGATGGCGCCTTTCCACAGTCCGCGCGCCATGGCCTAGCGGCCGCCGAGGTCCTCGAGCAGATTCGCGAGGTCGTCGGCGTGCTCCTCTTCCTTCGCCAGGATCTCCTCCATCAGCCGGCGCGAGGTGGGGTCCTTGTCGCCCAGATAGAGCACGATCTCCTTGTAGCTGTCGATCGCGATGCGCTCGGCAATCAGGTCTTCCTTGATCATGTCTTCGAGCGAGTGGCCCTCGACGTATTCGGCGTGGCTGCGCGTCGCCAGCCCGTCGGGCGAGAAGTCGGGCGCGCCGCCGAGCTGGGTGATGCGCTCGGCGATCTGGTCGGCGTGCTGCTGCTCGTCCTTCGAGTGTTGGAGGAATTCCGCCGCCACGCCCTCGGCGTGGATGCCCTTCGCCATGAAGTAGTGGCGCTTGTAGCGCAGGGTGCACACGATCTCGGTGGCGAGCGCCTCGTTCAGCAGCTTCACCACCGTAGCGCGGTCGGCCTGGTAGCCGGGCGTCACCGCGCCCTGCGCGATGTGCTCGCGGGCGCGGCGACGCAGTTCCTGGATGTCGGACAGGAACGGCTGGGCGGGCTCGCGCCCGCCTGTTTGCGGAGCAGAACTCACTTCGATGTGCTACCCGAGGTGGCCGACGAGGACTTGGCCTCCTTCTGCGCGTACTGCTTCTTGATGTCGGCCTGCGCCTGCTCGTGCTTGGCTTTCGCCTGCTTGTCGCACGCGCTCTTCTCGTTGCCCTTCAGGTCGTCGCACTTCTCCTTGGCGACGGCGTACTCGCCGTCCGCCTTGGCCTCGGCGACCTTGCGCTGGTTTTTGGGCGAAGGGTCCTTCTTCGCGTCGAGCTCGGCCTTGGCGACCTTCTCCTTCGCCTTGGCTTCCTTCTCGCATACGTCCTTCTGGTTGCCCTTCATCGGGTCGCACTTCGCCTTCGCGGCCTTGTAGTCGGCCTCGATGCGATCTTCCTCCGCGTTCTTGACCTTGCGGTCCGCGCTGCGGTCCGCGCTCGGGCGGTCGGCCTTGGTCGCGTCTTTGGAGGGGGTTTGCGCCTGCGCGCCGGTGGCGAAGGCGAGCGCCAGCGCGGCGGCAATCGAACAGAGTTTGAGCATCATGGTTGAATCCTCGATTTGAATGGGAAGCCCGGAACCTGCAAAGCGCGTGCCAGGACCGCAGCCGCTACGGTCGACGAAGCAGGCCCGCGACCAGCGATACCAGGAACAGCACTACGAACACGACGAACAGGATCTTCGCGATTTCCGCCGCGCCGGCCGCGATGCCGGTAAAGCCGAAAACTGCGGCGATGATGGCAATGATGAAAAATGCGAGCGCCCAGCTA